>JBCBLJ010000392.1:0-7488 GCA_038520195.1 Planctomycetota bacterium | reverse complement strand
GCCGAGTGCCAGGCCATGCATTGCCAGCACGGCCTTCATTGCTGGGTGAAACGGGTAACGCGATAGCGTGCGAACCAACTTCACCGATAACGATTGGCAGTCGCGAGCACGGCGATGGTCTCCCGCCGAAAAGGCTTCCATCAGGCGGACGTACAACGGTGCGGCAACATTGTAGGTGCTACCAATCGCAGCCGTGGCTCCCGTCGCGAGCGCGCCGAGTAGCATCTCGTCGCATCCCCAGACGACATCAAACTGTCCGTCGTTTATTTCAAGGCATTCTTGGAATTCGAACAACTTGGTGTCGGTGTACTTGAGCCCAACCAGATTCGGGATTTCTTTGGAGCCAGTCGCGAGAAACTCCGGCATTCCAATGAGCGATCCAGTCAGCGACGGGATGTGGTAATAGTAGAACGGAGTCGTTTGGGCGGCGTCGGCAACGGTCTTCATGCACGCGGTCAGCGTTTCGACATCGCCGACCTTGAAGTATGACGGGCACGTCGCCGAGATCGCATCGACCCCGACGTCCTGAGCGTGACTCGATAGCTCACATGCTTCCGCGAGGCTATTGTGGCCGATCTGGGCGATGACCGGTGTTCGTCCATTTGCCGCCTCGAAGTACGCTTCAAGCACCAATTTTCGTTCGCTTGTGGTGAGCGACATTCCTTCGCCCGTGCTGCCGCACACATACAAGCCGCTCACTCCGTCACCCAGTAGCCGTTCAACGACGGGCGCGATCGCACTCGTGTTTACTCGTCCGTTTGGGTCCAACGGAGTGTAGGTCGCCGCGACCAATCCCCGCAGTCTCAGTCTCTTCATGTTATTTCATATCCCTGGCGTCGCCGACGATCGTATCACAATGCGAGGTGGGTGATGCGAGGGGCGATCAATCCTGGACTTCACCGACCAATGCCGCGCTGGCGCCCGGAGACGCTAATCGTTCCGCTGCACTGCCGGTATCGCGCGGGAGATGGGTGAGATGAGGATGCGATGAGGACACGCTAGCCGAGGATGCCGATGAACGACCGGTTGTCATTCATCTTCAAACTCGATGATCCGACGTGCTGTCGCTAGAAAAGGGTTGCTTCCCCTTCGATCGATCCGTTCTCGGACTCTTCGGAAGTGGATTCGCCCAATGGTGTGCGTTTCGATCCCATCACGTCGAGTTGGTTGACGACCATCAAGGCATCGAAGGCGCGGATGTAGCCATCACCGTCCACATCGGCGGTCTCGCGGATCCACCAACGATCATTGCTAATGAGACCGATTCCATCGCTGGACGCGGCTAGCCGATTGATGATGTAGAGGACATCCGCTGGGCTGACCCGTCCGTCCAGATTGGTGTCATAGGGGTTGCGATCGTATGATTCGATCTCGGACGTATCCGTCGTGCCGCGCGCGAACGCCCCAACGTCGAGGCTTGCGGAGAACGGCAGCTTGCTGGGCTCGGTCACCGACAACAACGCGGTCGGCTGCGGAAAGGCGGGCACGAACGGATCGAAGACGGGGCTGAGCGGATCGAATCGAATCTCGCCGGGATCAACAAAGATCGCTCGCAACCAAGTGAGCACGTCTTTGATGCCACCGCCGTCGCCGAGCAACTCGCAGTCCCGAACCTGATCGACATCAAATTGCACGCAAACGTCACCGCTGGGGACGACGCTTTCGGAGTCACCATCGATGATTTCACCGGCGACGACAAAAGGAGCGTCGTTTCCGAGATCTTGGTCGACCAAGAGAACGTCATTTCCGCTTCGGCCGAAAATGAAATCCACACCCGCGCCGCCGGTGATCAAATCCTGCCCGAATCCCCCTACGATCAAGTCGCTACCGCCGAGTCCGTTCATCACGCCGGTGATCGAAGTGTTGTTGACGAGTTGATCATCACCGGCGTTGCCGTCGACCCGAACAAAGTCGACATTGTCCACCTCAAATGGCTCCAAGTCGCCGCCTGGGTCGCCGATCGTCACTTGATCGTCGTCGGCAGTACCAATGACTTCGAATCGATTCGTGCCGAGCCCACCGTCGAACGAAAGCGTTTGCATCGACTGAGTGATCTCCAGCGGCACGTCACTCGAGATAGTGAGCAGGTCGTCGCCATCGCCGGCAACAAGATCGACATTCTCGATTCCAAGCGTTTCGAAAACCTCGTTGCCGACTTCGCTCCGTGGGTCACCAGGGACCGTCGTTGCCAAGACCCCTTCCGCGGGACCAGTGATCGCATAGCGAAGGTCGAGTGGATCGTTGACCGAACTGGCATCAATGCGGACTGTGTCCCCGACAATCACGCCCGCCACAGAACCCTCCACCGGTTCGGGCGTTGGGCCGGGGCTCAAGGTGACGCCCAGAATGACCGTCGCGGTCGCAGCGCCATTGCTGCCTCCGTCCAAGAACAACTGGCGGCTCCTGGCGACGAGATCATCCGATGGATCGGATGCGGGATCATCGTTTAAACGCCCAAGGTACCCGCCGGAATCTCCACCGTCGGCCGTCAACACGAATTCGTCATTGTTGTCGCCACCGATCAGGTCTACGACCGACTGCAGATAGACTTCTTCCACATCAAAAAAGTCTTCGCCTGAACCCGCGTCGATTTGAATCACCGAGGAGTTTGTTCGGGTCGAGGGGACCGGCTCGGCAGCGAGGGAAATGACATCAGAGTCATCGCCAGTCACCGCTGCGACTCCGGCGGCATCGCCGATCGATTCGATTGAGAACATGTCAGCTGCGAGTCCCGTCGAAGCGGTCACGACGCTCGCGTCACCGGTACCTGAAATGGTCACGGAATCGACGCCGTCGTCGGTCTCCACCTCGACGATCGAACTTTCACCGGTGGTAGCGATCGAGACTGAATCATCGCCGCTCCTTGTTTGAATCAACAATGAAGTTGAGTCGCTTGTGGAAGCAACATCAACGGTGTCATTTCCAGAGCCGGTCACGATGTTGACCGACTCGAGGGTTCCATAGGTGAGTGCGGCCGTCGCGGCGAGTCCCGTGCGCACAAAGCTCGTGGAATCGATGGCGTAAGCATTGTCACTGAGACTTGCTTCGTCGGAGAGGTTGAGTTCATCTCCCAATCCAATCGATGTCGTCACCGAAACGAAGTCCGCATCGGTTTGGCGACCATCGACGGTCGAACTCAAGATCGACCCCGCCGAGTTCGCTTCTCCGAAGACGCAGAGTTCGCCGAGCAGTCCATCCAGCGTGCCTGTGCCGTCGCCATCGGGGTCGGGACGTGACCCGTTGGCGTTCGATGAAACATTGATCGTGTCATCGCCCTCGCCGCCGAAGACGTCCGTGAAGCTGCCCACTCCGGTGCCTCGAATGTTTGCGATATCGTCGCCCGCGCCAAGTGAAATGAGTGTTGCCGAGTCCGCCCCGGTGCTAACAAGCGTTACCACATCAATGGAGGAACCCGTGTCAATCTCGGTACCGCTGCCGGTGCCGGTCGTGAGGATGACGACATCGTCTTCACCGTCGGCCGTCGCCACGAGGAGAACACTTTCGTTTCCGGTTTGAGTGACATCGATCAGGTCGTTATCGGTTCCTGAGTCGATTGACACGATTCCATTGTCCCCCGTGTCGTCAATCGTGATGGAGTCCGTGCCGGCGAAGGAGTTGATTCGAACGAGCGTTTCGGCTCGCGTGGAGGCGACTTCAATGTCGTCGTCGCCAGCCCCCGTCTCGATGTTCAAGGTCTCGATCGCCGCATAGGTGATTGCAGCGACACCCGACTTCGAAAACTGATCGAGATCCAACGAATAGGTGCCTGGCGATCCGTTGCCCTCGTCGCTGACATTCAATTCGTCGCCGCGTGCGACGGTTACCGAGACAGTCTGCGACTTCGCGTCGACGCTTTCCACCACTTCGGGCATCGCTTCATTCGCATTACCGTGTATGCAGAGTTCGCCCAAGAGTCCATCGAGGTCGCCAGCCGGATTACCGCTCGGGTTGACACGATCCCCATCGGCATCCGAGGAAACGTTCATCGTGTCGTTGCCGTTTCCGGCGAAGATATCGGTAAAGCTTCCGGTGGACGTCGACCGTACATTCGCGATGTCGTCGCCCGCACCAAGCCGGATGGCCGTTGCACTGTCGATCCCGGTTCCCAGCAGCGTCACAACATCGACGTCGGTACCGGTGCGCACATCGAGCCCGCTCGCGAGACCAGTGGTGTCAACCGTAACGTCATCGTCACCGGCGGCCGTCAGGATTTCGGTGACGCCGCGGTCGCCAGTCGTGTTGATGATGATCGAGTCATCATCGACGCCAGTGTCGACGCTCAGGATTCCGTCTTCACCTGAATCCACGATCGTAACGCTGTCCGCGCCCGCAAAGGTATCGACCCTGACCGTCGTATTCGCCGGCGTGGTGAGAATATTGAACGTATCGTCGTTACTACCCGTTTCGACGTTCAACGTTTCGATCGTTGAGTAATCGATGGGAGCAAGGCCGAGGCGGGTGAGCGTGGTGTCGTCAAGTGTGTACGTTTCGGGCGTTGCATTGCCCTGATCACTCACGTTCAATTGGTCTCCCACGACAACGGTTGCCGTAACCGTCAACGCCTTTGCGCTAGCGCTTGCACTGTTCTCGGGATTGAGCAGGTTCATTTCGCCGGCAAGAATCAGTTGTCCGAGGACACCGTCGAGGTCTCCTGCCAGCGTGCCGTTGGAATCGATCCGACTGCCATCGGCATCCGAAGTCACGTTGAGCGTGTCGTTGCCGATTCCCGCCACGACTTCGGTCACGCTGCCAGTCGCGGTCGAACGGAAGTTGCCGATATCATCGTCTTCGCCGAGATTGACGGCGCTGGCGGAGTCTTCGCCGGTCGCAAAGAGACTGACGACATCAATCTCTGAATCCGTTTGGACACGGAGCCCGCTCGAGTCTCCGGTCGTCGACACTTCCACGTCGTCTTCGCCCGACCACGTTTCGAGGAATACGAGACTTCGATCACCGGTTCGATTGACCAAGATGACGTCATTGTCATCCGAAGAGTTGATTTCAACGATCCCATCATCTCCGGTATCGTCGATCGAGATCGTATCCGCACCCGAACCCGTGAACAGCGACACTCGCGCGGCGGCACGAGTCGCTTCGATATCAAACACGTCAGCACCGCTACCAGTCTCAAGGTTTAGTGTTTCGATCGCGGCGTACGCAATCGGGGCGATGCCGGATTTCGAAAGCTGGTCGAGATCGAGTGTGAAGGTTCCGGCCACACTGTTTCCTTCGTCGCCAATATTCAGCTCATCGCCTTGGAGCACCGTCGTCGTGATCGAAAGGCTCCCAGCGGTCACGCTCGCGGTCACCACCGGAGTCGCGAGTTGGCCGTTTCCATGCACGAAGACGTTTCCGAGAATGCCGTCGAGGTCTCCCGCCGGATCGCCACTCGGATTCGATCGGTCCCCATCAGCATCCGAAGAGACATTGATCGTGTCGTTGCCCGAACCGCCTAAGATGTCGGTGAAGCTGGACGTGGCGGTCGACTGAATGTTTGCAATGTCGTCGCCGGCTCCTAGCCGAACCACGCTAGCGGCGCCGGAGCCGACGCCAAACAGGGTGACGACATCGATTTCGGTCCCCGTGCGGAGATCGAGCCCACTGTCTTCGCCTGTCGTCGTGACGGTAATATCGTCGTCGCCGCCCGCGGTCAGAATGGTGGCGACACCGCGGTCGCCTGTTGTGATGATCGCGACTTGATCGTCTTCGGTGCCGGTGTCCAAGTCGAGGATACTTTCGTCTCCGGAAGCGGTCACGGTAACGGCGTCTTCGCCGCCGGCGGTATCGACTCGTACGGTTGTGCTGGCGGGCGTCAGCAAGACGTCGAATGAGTCCGCGCCGGAGCCGGTTTCGACGGACAACGTTTCGACGTCTGAATAGTCGATCACAGCGATGCCGGACCGCATGAGCTGCGTTTCGTCAAGCATGTAGCTCTCGTCGGTCGTGTTTCCTTGATCGGTGACATTCAGTTGATCGCCAACGGCGAGCGTTGTCGTGATCGTCACTCCTTGTGTCGCAGCCGACGCAGTCGCTTCAGGCGGCGAGGTATGATCGCCACCGTCGATTGCGACATCGCCAAGAATGCCGTTTAAGTCGCCAACGGGCGCACCGGCTGGAACCAGTCGGCTCCCATCGGCGTCCGACGAAAGATTGAGAGTGTCATTGTCTTCGCCAGCGGAGACGGTCGTCTGGCTGGCTAGGCCCGTCGCGCGAATGTTTCCAATGTCGTCGCCGGCATCGAGATCAATGGTGGTGGCCGAACTGGATCCGGTCGAAGAAAGGGTCACGAGATCGGCGTCACCTCCCGACCGCACCGCCAGCCCGCTGGCGTCCCCGGTCGCGCCAATGTCGATGTCATCCTCACCGCTATCGGTTTGTAGGATCGTGACGCTTGAGTCGCCGGTGCGGTCGATTGAGAGTGAGTCGTCGCCGACGCCGGAATCGACGAACAAAATGCCGCCATCGCCGGTATCGCTGATCGAAAAAACATCGTTGCCGCCAAACGTCGTGACGCTGACCGCCGTGTTGGCTCTGGTACCTACAATCTCAACGACATCGCCGGCGGTTCCGGTTTCAATGTTGAAAGACTCGATCGCGGCGTAGGTGATCGGCGCGGCGCCGACCCTGGTGAGTTGGTTCAAGTCCAGCGAGAACGTTCCGGAAACCGCGTTGCCTTCATCACTCACATTTAGTTCGTCGCCGCGCGGAAGCGTCGCCGAGACCGTTAGTGAGGCCGCTGAAACGCTTTCGACGGTTTCGGGTGACGCCAATTGGTCGTTGCCGTGAACACAAAGTTCGCCAAGGATTCCGTCGAGGTCGCCCGCCGGATCGCCAGAGACGATTAAACGGTCACCGTCTGCGTCGGATGACACGTTGATCGTGTCGTTCCCCGCTCCACCAAAAACATCGGTGACGCTTGTCGACGCGGTCGAACGGATGTTCGTGATGTCATCGCCGGCGCCGAGTCGAATCGCCATCGAGCTTCCGGTTCCATTCGCTATCACGGTGACGATGTCAACGTCGGTTCCCGTCCGGATGTCAAGTCCGCTATCGATTCCCGTCGTGGTGACTTCAACATCGTCGTCGCCAGCCGCCGTCACAAGTTGCGTCACACTTCGGTCACCGCTCGTGAGTACTGCGACGGAGTCGTTGTCAGTCCCCGAATCGATTCTGACAATACTCTCGTCCCCGGATTCGCCAAGTGTGATCGTGTCGTCGCCAGCAAATGTGTTGAGAGTGACGTTTGAGTTTCCGGGGGTTGCGACAAGATCGAACGTGTCGTTTCCGCTACCGGTTTCGACGTTCAGCGTTTCGACCGAAGCGTAGCGAATCGGAATGATTCCGTTTCGTGTGAATTCGACGGTGTCGAGAGAATAGACGTTGTCATCGGCGTCGCCCTGATCGCTCAGATTCAAAACGTCGCCGACGACGGAAGTGACGGTGATCGTTTGGGTTTTGGCGGTCACCGATTCAGTCACGTCCGGGACG
>JBCBLJ010001040.1:0-2386 GCA_038520195.1 Planctomycetota bacterium | reverse complement strand
GAATGAATCCGGAAGAGTCCGACAGCGTGACGACTTTTGCGCCCAATTGAGTGGCTTTTTCGACGGCGTAAATCGCAACATTTCCGCTTCCGGAAACCGAGACCGTTTTACCGTTCAAACTATCCCCAACATGATTGAACATGTTGTCGCAAAAATAAACACATCCGTAGCCCGTCGCCTCGGTGCGAATTCGACTGCCGCCGAACGAAAGACCTTTGCCGGTGATGGTGCCGGCGAACCGGTTGGCGAGACGTTTGTATTGCCCAAAGAGATAACTGATCTCGCGGCCGCCGACGCCGATGTCTCCCGCCGGGATGTCGATGTCCTCGCCGATGTGACGTTGGAGTTCGATCATGAGTGACTGGCAAAAACGCATCACCTCTCGATCGCTCTTACCTTTTGGATTGAAATTCGCGCCTCCCTTCGCACCACCCATAGGTAATCCGGTGAGGCTGTTCTTGAAAGTCTGTTCGAACCCGAGAAACTTCAGCACATCGAGCGTGACCGAAGGATGGAACCGCATCCCACCCTTGTACGGCCCGATGGAATTGTTGAACTGCACCCGCCAAGCTCGGTTGACTCGGATGTTACCTTGATCGTCTTCCCAGTTCACACGAAAGATCACGACTCGGTCGGGCTCGGTCATGCGTTCGAGAATCTTGTCCCGCTGGTATTCGGGATGGTGTTCATTGACGTACGGAAGCAACGTTCCGACGACTTCTTCCACGGCTTGGTGAAAGGTCGATTCACCTGGACTGCGCTTGATCAGTCCATTCATAAAGCCATCGAGATCGCTCATTCAAAACTCTCGGTAGATATCGTGCTGACAGTCTTCGTCACCGCATCGATCGTCCGGCCAATGAGGTGACAAGAGGACGATGGAGCCGTGAGAGCACTGGAGCAAACAGGCCAACGCAGATGCGTCCTCGAACAAACAATGACTGACCACGACGGCGACCCGCCGTCGCCGGGGATGCATCAATCGGAGTCGACCCGAGGCCTTACTCTGATTCGATGATGTCGCCCATCAGGTAGGATCGAAAGCTCGCAACGACAAGCTTGACGGCTTCCTTGAGGTCTCGATGCCGTCGGTCGCGATTTCGGATCGGTCGCAGTTCGATGTGCGCCTTGGTGTTTTGCTCGGGCGATCCTTTGCTGCTCCTTCCTACACAGTCTTTGTCATCTGGAACACTCAGTTCGATGGACACGTTGAAGGCAATCTGTCGATCCAGTCGACGTCTTCCGTCGTGCGACTGGCCCGCATTGACCTTCAGCGAAAGCTTGTTCTCGGAGACGCTGAGAATTTCCGCTTCGTGGTCCGCGATGAAACCACGCAGCTTTTCGATGGCGAGTTCGATCGGGACGGGCGTAAAGATGTCGACCACGGTGTCGCGGGTGCTATCGCTTCCGGAGAACCATGACGAGAACCATCCGCTCTTCTCATCAGATTCCTGAGTCTCGGAGTTTTTCCCAAGTCCCAGTTGGATGACTCGGTTGCGACCATTGTCTTTCGCTTTCAGCAGTGCCCGGTCGGCCCGAGCGACGACCGTCGCCGCGGTGTCACCAGACTGATACTCGGTCACGCCAAAACTGGCGGTCATGGATTCATGTTTGAGGCTGGGGATCTCCGTCGACTCCAAAGCCGCCCGGATCGCTTCGGCGCGTCGCGTTCCGGTGGTGTTGTCACAGGACCCGGCGAGCAGCAGGAATTCCTCGCCGCCGTATCGCGCAACCAGGTCGCCGTCACGACTGTGTGATCGCAGCAGTTCGGCAAACGTCTTCAATGCGTCGTCACCGGCGGGATGCCCAAAGGTGTCGTTGATGCGTTTGAATTTGTCGATGTCGCAAATGATCAGTGCGAAGGTATCGCCGCCGTTGCTGGCGGAAGTGACCAACTGTTCGAGTGTCCGATCGAAGTGAGCGCGGTTGGCGACTCGAGTGAGCGGATCCAGGATGGTTTCCTGGTGCAGCGATTCGAGTCGGCGCTCGAGGTTTTCACGATCCGACAAGTCGTGAACAACGACGACGCAACCAAACGAACCGGGTTCTTCGCCGACGACCGGTGCGACTTCGACGTGAACGGGGATGGAGTACATGCTGTTCTCGATCACCATCGCACGTCGAACGGCGAGTCCCGTTTCCACACAGTCTTTGAGCGGACAGTGCGTTTCGTGCTCCTCGTCGCCATCGGCGTCGCGCATCGAGATCGCACCGATCGACCATTGCCGTCCGACCATGGCTTCGGACAGAATGCCGGTCATGCGTTCCATCGCGAGATTCCATTGGGTGACGACGCCTTCGGTATCGGTGAAGGCGACGCCGTCTTTGAGTGTTCGCAGAAGTTGCGACTTGAACCGCGACTCCACTCGAATGACTTCTTTCGGCT
>JBCBLJ010000302.1:0-8910 GCA_038520195.1 Planctomycetota bacterium | reverse complement strand
TCAACACGGAGTTCACTCAACGTGACCTCCAGCGCTGACTCAAAACACATCACGGTCGAGAAGGTGCGAATCAATTGATCACCGAACCGGAAACGCATGATCATCATTTCCGGAGCGCTCGCATCCTTCGCCATGACAGGACGCTCCACTCCATCGAGGTAACGCATCGCGCGATTGACTAGCTCCGACAGCTCTTGGTTGTTGGTGTTCGCAATGGTGAGCAGTTGTCGGTCGACCCAAGCCCATGCCACTTCGGCCCAGTTCTCAATGCTGTCCCGCATCGGTCCGGGAGCAAACATCATGTCGACCAATTCTTCGGGCGACATCTTTTCGCTTCCCGGTGCCATGCGTCGGTGAGCGTCATTGCACGTGAGCACACGGCCGAGGCCGTCATGAACGCACGCGGGGAAGGGGTTGTGGCTCTCAATGATCTGCTCGACCGCCATGCGAAACGGCTGTATCTGCTGGTCGGTCAACTCTCGCTCAGTGAACTGCGCGGGCAACCCCGCCGCGATCAGCAACTCGTTCTGATTTCGTACCGGAAGATCCAGCGACCGAGCGAGCCGAAGCACAAGTTCTTTGCCCGGCCGCGATCGCCCCGACTCGACAAACGAAAGGTGCCGAGGCGTGGTGCAAGCTGCGGTGGCAAGTTCGAGCTGGCTCATCCCGCGTTTCTGCCGCCAAATCTTGAGTTGCCGGCCGAAAGCCGTCGAACCCTTTCGCTTTTCTGCATGCATTTCAAAACAGTAACTGAGCGAGGAAACGGCTGCGCTTCCCGATCAGGGAAAGCGGTGCCGAAACAGGGTGTTTTTTGAAATTGGATTCAAAAATAGATAAAAGAAAAATCCTTCACGAGAGCATGGTCAAGGTCGATCGGATCACGCCGCGGAAAATGTCCTTCTCCGCTCCGGCACGAGCCATCACCGTCATCCCTTGGGCGGTATTGATCAGCATGGCCGACAAATCCTTGGGAGAAAGCCCCGAGCGAAGTTCGCCGCAGCGTTTTGCCGCCCGCAACTGCTTTTCGATTGCCGCCCGAACCTGATCGAGCAGTTTCTTGGCCCGCTTCGCGATGGGGTCACTCGAATCACCGAATTCGATCAGCGTGTGGCTGATCAGACACCCGCGGCACTCACTCGCGGCGATTCCCTTTTCCCAACACTTAATCAACGCACGCACGTTCTCAATCGGCGTGCCTTGACCGTTGATCACGTCGGCCATCTTCGAAAAGACTTCGGCGTGGTAAAGATCGAAGGCTTTCTCGAAAAGCGCGCGTTTATCCCCGAACGTGGAATACATGCTGCCACAATTGATTCCCATCGCGGCAAGCAACTCGTCACAAGACGCCGCCTCGTAACCGCGACGCCAAAAGACGAGCATCGCCGCTCGGAGCGCTTCGGATTCGTCAAATCTCTTGGGCCGACCAACCATGCCTCCAGTATTGCGAGACCTCGGCCCGATTCAATCGGCTTTCTTGAAACTCAATTCCAAAATGCCATCGGGAGGGCGAACGATCTACTTCAGCCGATAGCAAAAAAGCCGATCCCAGTCGTGGAGATAGAGTTTTCCGCCAGCGACCACCGGGTGTGGCCACGCCGGTTGTCCGCTGCGTTCGCCCTGGTCGAAACGTCCTTTTTCACGATAGCCATCCGGCGTCGCTCCAACCAAGGCCACTGCGCCGCCTTCGCCTCGGACATAGAGGTTTCCGTCGGCGTAACAGATCGATCCTTTACCGACACTCCGGTTCTGCCACTTGATTCGGCCGCTACGCCACTCCATGCACAAGAGCGTTGAGTCGTTGGTGCCGTACAAATGGCCATCGACCAAGACGTAACCGCCATGGTGATTCTGGAACTTACTTTCGAAGTAGGTCTCGTTGACCGACCAATTGTTGCCGCGCCCACTGATGCGTGCCTGACCGCCTCCAGTTCCGTAACCGCTGGCGGCGAAAACCAAATCGCCGTCGACGACCGGAGTGCTGCAATTGGCGGTTCCATTGGCCGGCGAATCGTAGTGCCACAGTGGACGTCCTGCGGCGGCCGAAAAGCTGACGACGCCGCCATGAATGAACGTGATGTACTGACGTGTTCCCGCGATGGTCGCGACGACCGGTGAGGAGTAACCCGCGCCGGCGTACTCCGCGCCGAGTTGTGCGGCGCTGCCTTTCCAGACGACCGAGCCGTTGGTTTTGCGCAGCGCCATCATCGTGGCCTGAACGCCGCCGGGCGTGCAGATCAGCTTGTCTCCATCAATCAACGGAGATTCGGCGTAGGCCCAGTGTCCATCGCTGCCGGCATGATTCCGCTTGAGGTTGGTCTTCCAGGCGATCGAACCGTCCGAGACGGCGGCGGAAACCAAAGTGCCGTCGCTACCGATGGCGTACGCTCGATCTCCGTCGATGGTCGGCGCGCCGCGCGGACCCTTGTATCCGCCGCCGTTGGCGATGGCACCCAAAGGAGTCTGCCAAATCTGGCTACCGCCGTTCGCATCGAGGGCAAAGAGCTGTTCCGTGTCACCGGAGGTTCCAAGGACGTACACACGATCGCCGACGACCGACGGCGTCGAGAATCCTTGCCCCAATCCGGTTGCGGTCCACAAAAGCTCGGGTCCGCCGCTGGGCCAGCTTTCGGCCAAACCGACTTCAGCCGACTTACCATCGCGTCCCGGCCCGCGCCACTGCGGCCAATCGGTACCGGAATCGGGCGACGCTCCGCTTGCACCTGCGCTCTCACGATGCTCGATCACGTACGCGCGATCCTCTTTGCTCAGTTTGGACAGGTGCATCGTGACGATTCCGCCGTTGTCCATCCGCTTCAACTTCACCGTCCGCCCGTCTTGCTCGATGAGCTCCAGTTTGACGGCTGATCGAACACCGTCCGCCGTCGTCCAGTGTCGAGGTTCGGCGTCTTGAGCGTGTGCAGAAGTCAGTGGGATCAAAAAGCAAAATCCAACGGCCAACCACTTCGCAAACGTCTGTCCTTGGTCGATTCGAAGTTTCCGAGCGCGGTCAATCGTGTTGGGTTGAAACATCTTCGGACCAATGAGCGAGAGGAGTGGGGAACGCATCGATCAGTATATTCGATACGACCATTCGACTTTGGTTGCGTTTCCGCATCGCGCGAGGCGTTTGAAACACGCTCAACCCCCAATCAGCGTGCTAGGTTTGCTGGGGCGAGGTCTACCTTCGTCTTTTGATCGCACGGGAACCATCGCAGACGCATGAAATCGCGACCGCTAACGTCGAGACTCGCCAACGCACCCCAGCAATGGGGTTCGTCGGTCGACAGTTGGTCTTCACGGTTGATGCTTGTTTTTGCAGCGGCACTCTTATTCATTCCCTCGGCTGGCTGTTCGCGATTGCGACTGCCGGCGATTGATCCCACCGGCCGCCGGATCTTTCAACCTCTTCCGACCACCACAAGCATTGCGCTACCCGGCTCGGCTGGCGAGGGCGGTCTGGGCAGTTGCCTGCGAAGACTCGGAGACCCACTCAATCTGCGTCCCTTCCAAATACCAGACCCTGCGTTCCCAGAGCCTGCCCCACCGCCGAAGTGTTTGACGCCGAAATCAATCGGTCCGCGGGCGAGCGCGGCCGGTCAGCCTGCGGAAGCCTGCGTCCCGAGTGCGCCGTGTACGGCCGATTGCAAAGACGGTCCGCCCGCGGTGTTGCTCGGAAACGAAACCAAAATGCGTGAGCTTTGCCGCCTCCCCAAACGCGGAAAACGCGGCTGCATTCTGCTTTCACCACAGAAGATCGTCGCCCCGGTTGGCGGCGAAGTCATCTTGCTGTCGGGAATTTGCGGCACCGACGGGTACCTTCAAGTCGCCGAACCACTCGAGTGGATGTTGACACCCGAGAGCGTCGGGACCTTCATCCAAGTTGGTGACGATGATCCCGGATTGCTCCATCGGCTTGCTCGAGTCCAGCGGGCCGACAAGGAAGATCCGTCGTTCGCGAAGGGCGTGACCAGCACCAAGCAAATGCTGATCACGCGCGGAAACCTGAACCCCAACGACGATGTTCAGCTTGAGAAAGGACAGACGTGGATCTCCATCAGTAGCCCCTCCGAAGGGACCAGTAAAGTCACGGTCCTTGCACCGGAAAGCGATTGCTGGGACCAACGCAAGGCCACCGCGACGATCTACTGGGTCGATGCTCGCTGGCAGTTCCCCGGGACTCAGATCGTGCCGGCGGGAACGCCAGTGGAACTCAATACGCGAGTGACTCGTTCGGAAGGGACGCTTCCCGCCGTCGGCTGGAAGGTCCGATACGAAATCATGAATCCTGATTTGGCGCTCTTCTCAAATGGTTCGACCATCTCGGAAGCGACCGTCGACGATGCCGGCAACGCTCTCGCGCAGCTCGTTCCATTGCCCGGAACCTCCGGTACCGCGACGGTGAACATGCAGGTGATTCGTCCCGGGGGTGTCAGCGATAACATCCCCACGCTTCCGATCAGCAATGGGCAGACCTTCGTGACCTGGAGCGCGCCTCAGCTTGCACTTCGCGCCGGCGCGCCGTCAGTCGCTTCGTTCGGTGTCCCGTTCCAGACTGTCGTGAATGTCTCCAATCCGGGCAACCAGCCGGCCGAGGACGTGCGCGTCATCTTCCAAATCCCGGCCGTCCGTGGGGTCAGCGCGCGAAGCCCCGATGCGTTCGCGCGAAATGTGCCCACTTCCGTCGTTTGGGAAATCCCAGCCATCCCCGCCCGCAGCGAACTCGATCTCTTTCTGGATGTGACGACCGAGTCGCCGATCCGATTGACCTTTGAAGCCCGTGGTCGAGGCGATCTCTTTGCATCCGACGTGGTCGCCGTCGATGTCTATCGGCCTTCGCTAGCTTTGAGCGTCTCGCCACTACAGGAACGCTACGAAGTGGGGCAGAACGCGACGTTCCACATCGACGTTCGCAACACCGGAACTCGACCGCTGGACAATCTGAAGATCGCCGCGACGGGTGATTCCGGAATGTTGCACCGGGACTCCAACGAACGCAGCGTCGCGAACTTGCGTGAGACCGGTCCGCTCCAACCCGGAGAGACTTGGGAACTGGAGGTGGACTTCATTCCGACTGACGCCGGGCGGCGATGCATCGAGGTCGAAGCAACCGCCGATGCGGGCCAACGGGCGACCACAAGTTCATGCGTGACGGTCGTCAATCAACCGCCACCGACCCCCGCGTTGACGTTGACGCTGAACGGGCGGGGAAGGACTTCGGTGGGAGAAACCACCTTGTTCCGCGGTGTGGTCGCCAACACCGGTCGGGTGCCATTGCAAAACGTCGAAGTTACGATGACATACGATCCCCAGCTGACGCCATTGGGCGCGACCGAGTTGAACTTCGCCGAACGACGTCCCGGCCAGTATTTGCTGAAATGGCTGATCCCACGTTTGGATCCGCAAACGAGCGAGACCCTGGAAGCGGAGTTCCGTGTGATCGGAAGCAATCCTCGCAGCAGCTTTGTGATGACCGCCAACTCGGCTCAAGGTGCACGAGACAGCAAACGTCTCACGTTCGAGGCCTTGCCAGCAGCGGGTGGGACGGGTCTTCCCGGCGGGACACCAAGGGCAACTCCTTCGTTGCCACCGGTCACGCCGCCGCCGACCGTGCCACGTGGCGGGCCACGACCGATTCAAAACGACCCGCCCGCGACGGCGCCGCGCGTCCCTCGAGCGCCCGTTGAAGCGCCACGTTTGGGACTGGAATTGATCGGACCACCGTTACCGGTCCAAGTGAATCAGCCGATCGACTACACGCTGCGTGTGACCAATCCTTCGTCGACACCAGACAGCAACATCAGCATTCGATTTAATGAACCCGAAGGCGTCTCGGTGGTTCGTGTCTCTCAAACGTTGAACCCGCAACAGCGATCACCCATCGACCCGAAAGGAGGGTGGATCTACCTCCAAGACATTCGTTCGATGAGACCGGGGGAAACGATCGAGTACAAGATCGTGCTGACGTGCAACCAGCCCAAGACGTTCCAAATTCGCGCCGAAGCACTGAGCCAAAACAAGCGTGATGGAGCTGCCTCGGAAGTGACGACCGTGGTGGTCCCGCAACCCTAAACGTCCCGTTCCGACGCTACATGTTGCGAGTTCGCATCGACGGCAGAACCATCAAATGACAACGCGGTAATCCGAATCGCAATGGCGAAGGTGTCGCGGCCATGATCGTCGAGCGTTCCAAATCGGCTTGGAACACTCCGTCACGGTAGCGTACGTACCGCACCGCTTGTTACAAGTTCAAACATCCGAGACGGCTCGGACGGGCGTTCGAAAATGCGGTGCGGGAACCGTATGCGCCGCTGCGTGACCGCGCCGCGACGGCGGGCCCTCATGAGTGCCGCCGTCCAAGTCACCGAGGTATTCCTCACGGACTTTTGGATGCTGCTTGACTTCCTCGGGAGTTCCGACGGTTAACACTTGGCCTTGATAGATGACATAACAACGGTCAACTGTCCCGAGAATCTCCCTGGCGGCATGATCGGTGATCAGCACGCTGATTCCCGAGTCGCGTAGTTGGGTGATCACACCTTGAATGGACTGCACGGTGACCGGGTCGATGCCCGCGAAGGGTTCGTCGAGCATGATGATCTTGGGATTGGAGACCAAACAGCGTGCGATCTCCAAACGGCGCCGTTCGCCGCCACTCAAGCCTGCGGCCTTGCTCTTGCGGATGTGCGTGATGTTGAACTCCTCAAGCAGTTCCTGAGTTCGGAGTTTGCGACGTTTGCGATCAACGCCGAGCAATTCCAGCAGCGCCGAGATGTTTTGTTCGACGGTCAGCTTTTTGAAGACGCTGGGCTCCTGAGGCAAGTATCCCATGTGACCGTCACGGGCTCGGCGAAACATCGGCCAGTCGGTGACGTCGCGACCGTCGAGGTAAACGCGTCCACGATCGGGCTGAACCATCCCGCAGATCATTCGAAAGCTGGTTGACTTGCCAGCCCCATTGGGGCCGAGCAGTCCCACGATCTCGGCGTGTTCAACCCTCAGATCGACTCCGTCGACGACACGCCGGCGGCCGTACGTCTTTTGCAGTTCGCAGGCTTCGAGGACCGGCGTGTCGGTGGTTTTCTGATTACGTCCAAACATCGTGTCGAAGTCCATTTCGAGAAAGCGATCGGTGCTTTGTGGTCGGTCGTCAATGAATGAGTCGGATACGGCTCACGTTGGGATGCCAAACCGGTGACCGCCAGTGGTGTGGCCAGAAAACAAGCAAGGCTTTACCGACCAGAAGATTGCGTGGGACATACGCTGCGTCGGCGTATTGGAACGCCGTCTCCTTGAAGCGACTGGGGAGTCGAGCGCCTCTCTTCGCTCCGATCCAACAACGAGCGTCCAGACTTTCTGGGCTGTTGTCTCCCATCGGAAAAAACTGGTCTTCGTTAAGATCGAAGGAGACGGTTCGGCGGCGATCCCACCACTCCCAGTCCGCCCACAGATTGGGGCGACTGAGGCCGTCCTGAACCCGTTTTTGGTCGGTAGGATTCAAGCCAAACTGCCGTGGCATCTTGTAGTCGTAGATTCCGCTGTAGGTGCTGTTCGTCGCGCAGTAATACTTATCTCGAGAGACTTTCAATCGGTCGATCGTTGCGCCGCCTCGGGTGGCGATCCCGATCGGGGCTCCATCCAGTGGATGGATTCCAGTCTTGAAATGGGCGCGCTGCTCGGAGTCGCTGCGAAAGTCATCGGTGTCAAATGTCGTCGGCGAGTCAAACTCAACAACAGAATCATCGACCCAGAGCAGGAGCTGATCGTCGCAGTTACTGAAACGTAGGTCGAACGAACCTCCGGCCCGGATGGAAGTCTTGGCGGTCGGAGGCCTACCGTTCGCACCCTCAAACGAAAGCTTTTGGTCGCCATCGACGATGACCAACTTCGCTTCGCCGGTCTTGGTATCGACGCGGCATTGATACTGTATGCCGCACTCGACAAGTTCGAGCACCAGCTCACTGCTGTCGTCGGCGAGTTCGATCTCGGTTGCGACGATCAAGTCGCCGACCCAGTGCATGCCATCGTCGCCGACATCATCCTTGCCGAACCGAAGTCGACCGCGGAACTGCGAGATGGGACCGCCCGAGTCGTAGCCCTGCTCAAATGGAGGCCAGCCCCAGACGTTGTTGTATGGAGCTGTCGCGTAGACATCGGTACTCGGCACCTTGATATAGCAATCGTAGCCGTAGTAGTCCGTGATCGCGCGGCAGCGGTAAGGGTCGACATTATCGAGCTTGCCGCCATTTTGTGCCACTCCCCATTCCGTGTTCGTCGGGAACCGGTGAAAGTAGCGGAGCCATTGAAGTTGGTCTTTCCCACCGCCGATCTTCGCGACGACACCCTCCTCGTTTCGCGTGATCTTCCAAGAGTCAGTGGGCGGCGCTTCCGTGTTTTCCTTCCACGGCTGGAGCCGCGTCGGGTAGTTCGCCGCGATCAGTGATGTCGATTGCTGGTCGGTATCGTAAACGTGATGCTGCATTGCGAGCAGTTTGTGCGGCGGCTTGCGCAGAATCTTATTGTCGGCAGGTGCTGCCCCCAACGGACGGGCATACACGTCGCCGTGACGCACGGTGAGCGTCTCATTCGGTAACCCAACGAGCCGCTTGATGTAGTTCTGTTTCGGGTTGCCCGGAAACTTGAACACGATCACGTCCCAGCGTTCGGGATCACTCAGCACATAGGCGGACTTGCTGACCAGGATTCGATCGCCGTTGAATGTGGCGTGGTTCGCATCGTTGGCGAGGTCGAGTGAATTGAGGTGGCGGCAATTGGGGCAGATGCCTCCGACCACCGCAACGCTTTGCCTGGTTCCCCGACGCTCCTCGCTCGCACCGATCTGAAATTTGTGCCCGCACTCTTCGCAGGTGATGTCCTTGTGTGCCCCCATTAATGTGGGAGCCATCGATCCGG
>JBCBLJ010000581.1:0-5468 GCA_038520195.1 Planctomycetota bacterium | reverse complement strand
TCCTCGATCATCCAGAATTGATCATCGTTCACGATCCAACACATCGCACGTTTCACATTGGCTGTTCCCGCCACATTGCCGCTCGACGTTGCTTTGCGGATGGCGCGGTCTCCGAATCCTTCACCTGTCCCTTTGGTGCCGACCTTTGCCTGATGCATCCCATGTTGTCCGGACGGGCTTCGGTGAACTTGTTGCCTTACCGCGGGGCACAGGCGCCTGACTAATGCCTGAATGGCTCATAATGGCTTGGTTCATCGTTTCCGCTGTTTGGCTCGCCGGCGCAATGGGACTGTTCCTATTGAGCGTCCGCTCTTCATGGCTCTGGCGTCGTAACAACCCAGAGCTTGTTGACCCACCCGGTGCGCCCAATACGCTTACGTTAGCCGACCTAACTCAATGAGAATTGTCATCACCAGCGACACTCATGGGAAACATGACGAATTGGCCAACCTATCAGGCGACGTTCTCATCCATTGCGGAGACTTCTGCGACGGCTTTCGCCCGGACACGGAAGACCTTCGGCGAATCGATGACTGGTTCGGCGCTCAACACTTCCGTCACGTTCTTTGTGTGGGTGGCAATCACGACTTCGTTGCACAGGAACACATCGGTGAGGTGCCGCTATTCCACAACGCGACGTACCTCCTCGACTCTGGAGTCGTGATTGACGGGGTGCGATTCTACGGCGCGCCTTGGGTTCCAATGCTTGAAAGATGGGTATACTACCTACCGGATGACGACCTTCGCACTCGGTGGTCACAGATACCCGACGACGTTGATGTCCTAATCACGCACACTCCACCTTGGCGCACGCTCGATTCACCTCGCGATCCCACCGTCCACTGCGGATGCTCCCATCTCGCGGCGAGAATTGCGGAATTAGACCTGAGACTTCACTGTTTCGGTCACAACCATGCCAGCTATGGTCGTGTCGATCGCGATGGCATGACATTTCTAAATGCATCGGCGGTCAACTCCGATTTTGAGATTGCAAATCCACCATTTGTGTTCGATCTCGAACCTGGTTGACCGGTCGCCTAATTTGTTCGCATTGCCCTTTGGTTCCTTCGGGTACGCGTCGACTCTTCGTCGACGAGCCATGGCTTAGGTCCCGTGCAGTTCAAGCATTGCTCACTTCATTTTGAGCGGTGGATCGTAAGGGGTTTCGTGTGACGATGGTCCAACGGTATGCATGTTCTTCATTACCCGATGTCGGCGTTCAATCAGGTGTTTCGGGCCCTCGTCGATGCAACACACCTTCGCGTGTCCGTTTCTGAATCAACGTTGAGTTGGCTTTCAAGGTTCTCGGTGATGTGCGGCAACACGCAACCACTGGGTTCACGGCACAAGAAGAACTCCTGCAAAGAAATCCTGATCACCGCCGCCTGTTTTACATGCTGTTACGCATTGTCATGCCGGACGATGCCCGAAGTGTGATTGGCGCTGCGGATCTCGCGGATCAACAAAAGTGGGCACACGTTGACAGACTCGAGTTCGAGGATGCTGTCCGATGCAGCATCAGCACGAAGCACTTTTTGCATCGTTGGCGGACTTCGTAAACGACGAAAACATCGTCCTCCCAGCACATCTCCAGCAACTCTTTGAGTTGCTTTCACGCAAGTCCCATGAGTAGGGGCTCGCCGCATGGTTTTGCACGCATCGACTTGAGTTCCTCTTGGTCTGGCGCAGCTACCCGGCACACCGGTGATGTGGAGACTGATCCCCTCGGGTAAAATCCATCTTCGAAGTCTCGCACATCGAGACAGAACGTCCGCTGTCACCCAATCGATACGTTGAACGAAGAGGCCTGACGTGATGTCATCGTTTTCACTTGCCACGCTCTGCCTTTTTCTTTTGGTCGACTCAGATGGCTGTCAGAACGCAAAAGCACCCGCGTCTGAGCCGGACGCAATCAGGCCCCAACAAATCGAGGCATTTCGTCCAGGTGCCCTTGGGATGAAGCCACCGCTCTTGACCAAGCACGAACAACTCGACAAGCACATTGGGCAACTCGTTGCGATTCGCGGCGTGGTTTCCAACACCAAAATTGCCACGATCATCGGTGTTGATGTGGATCCCGGTGACGGTCGCGGCGAAGACTGCTATGCCGTCGGCATTCTTGCGAAATGGACGACGAAGCAAGGGCAGCTTGACGACCTGTTTAGAGAACACGGACCGGTCGCAACTCGCGGCCCCGGAACCGCCTACAAGCTTTACTTCGACCTCAGAGGAAAGGCTGCTAAGGCGCGCAAATGGCCGAGCGGATTCGACGCTAAGCGCGAGTAGCATTGGGATGCCCGAACGGAATCCGACGTCGAAGATCGCTGCTCTGTGATCGCCTGATTTGCCCCTGCCTGCGAGACGGAATCGTGATCCGATCACCAGAACACTGATGGTGTGAGTACTCAGGAATTGAGTACCAACGTTGGGGCGAGTACGCCGACATTTCATTCGACGGATGCGTCGTGCGATGTCAAACCTCCATGCCGCGATTCCTCACGAGGTTCGCTTCGTCGGCCGATCGAGTTGCGACGGTCGTGTGTCGTCCGGGTACAATGGCGGTTCGGGATCGGTAGCGGGAAATTTGGTGTGAAAGAGGGGAAACTTATCGACCGATGAGCAACACCGACCAATCGGAAATACACAGATCGCATTTCCCAACGATTCTCGCATGCGTGATCTTTGGCGTTGCATCTGCACTTTGGAGCGTTGTCCTCCTCTCCGATCCAGGCAGCACTCCGGGCGGATCAGTGCTGCGATGGTTGCTTCCCCTTGTCGCAGCCGGGTTGTTGCTGGGAGCTTGGCTGGCAACGAAGCAGTCGACCCTGACGCTGAAGATGTCGGACGAGGGTTTATGGATACAGAAGCACAAGTTGCTCTTGCCGTGGGATGAAATTGAGTCTGTCGAAGCGATTGTTCCCCACCAACGTCGTGGTGACTTGGCGAAAGCGGCACACGCGGTTGCGACGGGGCGTCAGACGAAAGCGAGGTTCCTCGCGATTAGGCTCACGGAAGGCGGTCGGGAGAAACTCGGGGGACGCGATTTTGTTGGCTCGAGCACACGCAAGCAACTGAAGATCCATGAAGACGTCCTTATCCCTCCTCGTCGACTTCCGCTCGGCAAGCTCGACGAGATTGCCGAAACCATCCGTGCGACAGGGAACATCCCCGAAGCAACAGGTGAGCAGTGGGGCTCCACAGAGTCAAACATGCGAAACTGGAAAGGACTCAGTTCCTGAGCCGTTGTCTCGCTCTGGTTTGCGCAGAAACCAGCATGGGTTGCCCGTTGAATGGGTAGCGCGAACCACAGCGTCCGGGGGCTCCAATCCTCACAGCCACATTTGGTCGGGGAGTCTTTAAAGACATGGGTGACGTTCTTCAGAACTTCAGGCGTTGCTTGAAGAACTTCCA
Source organism: Planctomycetota bacterium (assembly GCA_038520195.1). GTDB lineage: Bacteria > Planctomycetota > Planctomycetia > Pirellulales > Pirellulaceae > Stieleria. The sequence goes on along the minus strand of JBCBLJ010000581.1, from coordinate 2,057 downwards.
AACGAATGGGTTCTCACTCGTCTGGGTCCCGGTCGGATTCATTGGCGCGCGGACCTGGTCTTCCGAAATCGGCGATTTCGTTTGGGTTGTGACCGCGGCTACATCGAGGCGTACGAGATCGTTGAAGGACGCATGAAGTGGATTGAACCGCCGGAAGATCAACGTACTACCATCACCGCGACTCAGCTTGCGGACCTGCTCACGAAACATGTTCAATGACCCATTGATTGGTTCGCATCGATGACTGCATCCCCTGACGAGATCGAGCGCCGACAAAACGCGGCAATCAACGCCATCCGTCGCGCTCATGGCACGGTCGTCGACAAATATGGCGTGACGTTATTTGTTTCACATCACCTTGACGAAATCGGTGACGAGTTCTGGGTCAAGCACTGTGGTGTCGCTCGCCCGGACGCCGAGCAAGTTCTCGATCTCCTCGTCCTTCGATCGCACTGGGGCGAGGACAACGACGATGGGATCGACACATTCGACTTCACACTTCCCGACGAAGTGACCAACTATGTCCTGAGCGTCGAATTCAGTGAAGAAGGCGAAGTCTTGGGCGTGTCGATGGACAGTTGATCCCGATCGTCAACGTGCGTCAGGCTGAACGATTCAAAGACCATGCTTCGGACGCGATGCTTTGTCGGCCGGTCGCAGTGTGCCGCAAGCTGACGCGGTCGATTCCCGGTACGCGCGGCGTCGTGTGTTGATCGAGCAATCGCTTGCCAACGGCTTGTTGGTGGTTTGCCGCTCTTCAAACGTATGTCCGCTGACCGAAACCACTCCAAGTGAGCGACCGTCAGGCTCGCCTCGATTTGGACGACCGTTAGTTGGCGTTGTCTTCGATCGCGACTAGTCGATCGGTGGTGCGGAGAAAAATGACGCCTTCGGAAACGGCGGGACTGGCAAACACTGGCTCGCCCATCGGGTTTTCGGCGAGCAATTTGAATTCCGGTCCGGCGGCAACGACGTAGACGGTTCCATTCTCGGAGGCGGCGTAGATTTTGCCATCGGCGGCGACCAGAGAAGCGATGATGCCGGCTCGTGATCCCAGTCGTTGTTCGTAGGCTAATTCGCCCGTCTTGGCGTGTCGGCAACGAAGAACGCCGTTCGAGTTTCCTAGATAGAGGTAGTCGCCATAGACGACCGGCGTGGACATGTAGCAGCCGCCACGACGAGTGCTCCAGATCACCGAACCGTTGGTTCCAGTGTCTTCTGGAGGAGTGATCTCACCTTGGGCATCCGGGCGAACCACAAAAATCGGAGCCTCGGGGCCGTGGGCACCGGTGATGTAGAACCAGCCGTGCGCCTCAAACGGAGTGGGTACCGGATTGTCGCCTCCGCCGCGAATCCGCCACAGTTCATCGCCAGACGCAAGGTTGTACGAGATGACCCAGGGCCAGCCGTTGACGACCACCTGCGTGCGGTCATGACTTTGATGGACAAATGGAGTTGACCAGTTGCGTTCGGTGACGCCCTTTCGCTTGACGCGCCAGATCTCTTCGCCATTGGCGAGATGGAGTGCTGCAAGGAATGGATTCTTGGGGTCGTCACAGAGGATGACGATCCGATCGTCATGCACCGCTGGCGAACTCGCATAGCCCCAGCCGATGCCATACTTGCTGATGTCGATTACACCCAGATCGCGACTCCAAAGGGAGTTGCCGTCCAGGTCATAGCAGTACATTCCTTCGGAGCCGAAAAACGCCACGACTCGGTCCCCCGCGACGGTGATGCTGGTGTTTGCATGCGTCGCCTTCGCGTGTCGCGTTGCCCTGGGGACGCCCTTTCGAGCCGTGCGCCGCCACTTCTCTTTCCCGCTGCTCTTGTCGTAGCAGATCACGACCCAACGTTGCACGCCGTTGTCGTCTGCCGCGGTCGGTTTGCCTCCGCGCCCGACCATCAGCGGTGCTTGGCCAGATTCCGCGATCGCCGACGCAACGAATACATGTTGGCCGACGACTACGGGGCTGGAATGCCCGAGACCCGGAACGTCGACGGCCCAACGCACGCCGGCGACTGGCCCAATCGAAGCGTCCGCGTTCCATGTCGTC
>JBCBLJ010000237.1:0-10216 GCA_038520195.1 Planctomycetota bacterium | reverse complement strand
CGCCGAACAAGCGACCGTCGATCAGGTCGCGACCGAAGAAGAAAACGGAGACCAAACCGATTCGCGCGACGGTGCGGACCTCGCCGCAGCCATGCGGAGCGCCAAGGATCAAGCGGAGCGAATCACGGCCGACATTGTTGGAATGGGCGGTCCGGTGATGCGAGGGAACCTGATGACCTACGACACGAGAGTCGTCGCGTTGATCGCCTACCTACAACGTCTCGGGACAACGCCTCCGTCAACAGCGTCGCCTCAGTGATGGGAGAAGTGAAATGACAACAGCAAAACAACCGAACGAGACATCAAAGCCAGACGGACTCGCCACGCTCGATCAACCGTTGCCATTGCCTTGGAAGTCAACGTTCTTCGCAACGGTTCTCTTTGCGTTTCCGTACTTGGCTTACCTCCACGCCGGCGGTGAAAGTCGATCGCTCGTGGATTCCTACGACCGGGCACTTGCCGCGAACATGCGTTTGCAATTCGCGGAGATCGGAGAGGTCAAAGCCGATCGCGAGAATGTGATCAAATTCCTCGGACGTCCCAATTGGCTTTCCTTTGGAAAGTCCGTGTTCAAGTCTCAATGCGCCTCGTGCCATGGTTCCGACGGAGGAGGATTGGTCGGCCCCAACCTTTGCGACGACAATTACAAGAACATTCGAGATGTCGGCGACTTTATCAACGTGATGCAAAACGGGGCCGGGGGCGGAGCGATGCCAGCCTGGCGGGACAAACTGTCGACCGAAGAATTGGTGCTGGTGGCGAGTTACGCGGCAAGCCTGAGAGGCACGACACCGGCGAACCCCAAAGCACCGTTGGGGCAAGTGATCGATGCTTGGCCGGAACCCGAACCGGAATCGGATTCCGACGGCTGATTGACGCCGTGCCCCGGCGGGATTTCGCGTTTTGCTACTTCAATTCGCGAACTCGAATCTTACGCCAAGACACCTCGAACGGTCCCTTGCCTTTCTTGATCGAGTGCACCTGCAGTCCGAGGATTCCCTCGGCGTCGCGATCATCAACGAAATCCGCGACGGCGATGCCGTTCACAAAACTCTGAATTCGATTCCCCTTTGCGATGATACGCATGCGATTCCATTCGCCGGGCTTGTAGGCCGGCTGTTTCTCGCCGGCATTGACCGCTTCGTCCAGCCAACGAGTGCGTCGTCCCTCGTCCCAGAAGTTGCCCGCACATCCATGATCACCGTTGATGTCCGCGCGAATCTCGCACTGATAGCCGAACATCTCACCCTTCTCCCGAATCCGTTTGGGATTTGATTCTTGGGGTGTGTCCTCCGGATAAAGGTGGCTTCGGATTTGCACGCCCGAATTCAAACCGGGATCGCATTTGACCTCGAATTCAAGTTCAAAGTCGGCGAACGGTCCGCAGGTCAGAAACGTATTCTTCCCTGGCCCCGTTTTCCCCGTGATCACTCCCTCCTTCACCGCGTAGGTCGCGTCTCCACCAACCTTGGTCCAGCCCTCGAGGCTGTCGCCGCGAACCAGTGACTGCCATTCCTGGGCCTCGACGGACGTGGATGCGTGAGCGACAAAAATAAGCAGAACGAACGTCGTTAAGAGGAGTCGGGTCATGGTTGCTCCGCGGAACAGTTTGGGAAACGCCGAACAAATCATGCTCGGATGGGGAGGTGAGTCACGGATCACGGCTCGGGAAGCTATCTTATCCCAAGCCAGTTGATCGACATGATAGTCGAGTTTGACACTCCCGCGAAAAGGAACAAACCGTTGAATGCTTGGCGTCTCACTCCGTTGATCCTCTGCTTCATCGCCGTCGGTTGCGGCAACAACGACGAGGAGATTGCGGCGAAACTCCGCCAAAAGAGTCGCGTCCGAAAAAGCGAGACCACGAGCGAGGCCGACCGAGTCTACGCGACGTCTTGGCGAGGCAAAGAGAACGTGACCGTGCAGGAGGGAGTCCACGTCATCGGATCGATCTACCCGTCGCTTTCTGTCGTCGTGGAAACCGAGCAAGGTGTGCTGCTCTTTGACACCTGCTACGAAGAAGACGGACGTGACTACCGCGACGCGCTCTTGGGGCTCAACGTTCTGTCGAAACGAATCAAAGAAGTGTTCATCACGCACGCGCATTTCGAACGCCTTTGGGGCATCAATCGGATTCGCGCAGTCGCGGATGTCATGGTGAGCGCCGGGAAAGCCGATTGTCAGGCGATTCGCACGCTCGATTCAAAGAAGATCCATGTCCTCAACGCCGACACGGAATACAAGGGCGGCCCGATCGTGGTCGATCGTGAACTCGAAGGGGGCGAACGATTTGACTTCGGTGACACCACCGTGGAAGTCATTGCCGCACCGGGCCACACCGAAGGAAGCGTTTGCTACCTCGTGAGCAAAGGCGGAAAGCGGATTCTGATCGCCGGGGACGTGATCGGTTCCCTCAAGTTTGGGCCGGAGACGTTTCCGGTAGAACTCTCACCCAGATACGGTGGCGACGCTGCATCGTTTCTGCAGACCATCGAAGAACTGATGGCGCTCGATCCGCCGGATGTCCTTTTGACGGGCCGTCCCAGCCTGATGACGGGAGCCCAGCCATTCGCGTTCGATGGTGACTGGCGCGAGTTTCTTGCGCCCACGAGGGATCAACTCAAGCGAATCGTCCAGCGACAAAAACGCGATGGCAGGGATTCCCTCGACGAAACACCGAAGGTTCTCGAGGAGGGATTGATGTATCTCGGGACTTTGCGGTCCGTCGCTGTCTACGCGATTCAGACGGCCCATCAGCTCGTCGTCATCAACGCACCTGGCGGCGAAACATGCAGTACATTCGTGGCGGACGGACTGAAACAGCTCGGAATTGACCAAGCACACCCCGACGCGATTTGGCTGACTTCCGCGGACCCCGAAACGAGTTCCGGTCTCACGAGTTTCGACCCGATGCCGCTCGTTGTCGCACCTGAGGCAGCGAAGCAGGAACTCAAATTGATGGGCGTGATTCGACCGACATTGATCGGCGACGCCGCGCTCGAAAACCCACTGCTGGGCGGGGCCATGAAGGTCGAAGCGATCCCGCTCGAAGATCGTCAGTTTTCCGGCGTCGCTTACGCGTTGAGAACTGCGGGAAAACGCGTCTTGCTGTCTCCGCCGATCCCCCGAAAAGTGTACCTGTATCGAACCGACATCCGGGACGGCTCCGAAGAGCGGGAAGAACTTTACAACCCGCGACGCAAACTCTCCGGCTCGATCTGGGAAAAGCCGGCGCGAAATGCCTATGAGCGAGCTCTGGACACGATCGCGGACCAAACGCCCGACATCTGGTTACCGGCGTTCCCCGTCGGAACTCAGTCCGCCAATCTTTACGACAACGATTGGCAAAACATCATCACCAACAACCGCAAGCTCGTGAAGGAAATGCGTCAATTGCGTGAGGGGAAGTTTTAACGATGAAGACTCGAACCGTAGCCGCTCTTGTTTTTTTGATCAGCCTGTCATTGGCGATCGGTGTTCATGAACCGGCCAGCGCCGATGAACCTATCAGCACCGATGAATTGGGCGAAAGCCAATACGTCCAAAACGGCGACGTCAAGATTCACTGCATGGTCAAGGGCGAGGGGCCGCTGTTGGTATTGCTGCATGGTTTCCCCGACTTCTGGTACACCTGGCGAAAGCAGATTCCGGCACTCGCCGAGAAACATCGAGTCGTCGCGATGGACCTGCGAGGATTCAACAAGAGCAGCCAGCCCGAAGGCGTCGAAGCGTATGAGATGACCCGATTGGTCAGTGACGTCCACGCCGTCGTTCAGCATTTTGGAAAAGCGGAGGGCGCGACGATCGTCGGCCACGACTGGGGCGGGATGATCGCATGGTCCTACTCCATGGCACATGCGGACAAGACCAAACGGCTGGTCATCCTGAACCTGCCGCACCCCGCATGCCTTTCTCGCGAGTTGGCCAACAATCCAGACCAACAAAGTGCGTCCGCCTACGCGCGGCGATTCCAGGAACCCGACGCCGCGTCCATCCTTAACGCCGAAGGCCTCGCATTCTGGGTCACCGATCCGCAGGCTCGGGAAAAATACTTCGAAGCGTTCCGACGATCCTCGTTCGAAGGCATGCTCAACTACTACAAAGCCAACTACCCGAGGCCACCTTACAAGCAGACCGTCCAATTCCCGAAAGTAAAATGTCCCGTACTGATGATTCACGGATTGAAAGACACAGCCCTGCTATCCGATGGCCTTAACGGGACCTGGGACCAACTGGAAAACACACTGACGCTCGTCACCGTTCCCAACGCCGATCATTTCGTCCAACAAGACGCCCCCGAACTCGTCACTCGCACCATGGTTCAATGGCTCGCGATTACGCCCGAGTAGGTGGCTTTAAAACTCGTCAGGCACGACAAATCAGCTTGACCCAACGACAACCCTGTCGCGGATCGTCTCGGCGGCAGACGCTTTTGGAAACTCCCGCCGCAATGTGCATCAATGGATGATGGCTTAGCGGATCAATTTGATCTCGTCGAGGATGACTTGCTCTTCGGCGCTGATGCTCATTCGGCCAAAGATCCCTCCCGAGGCTTTCGCGACCTTGGTGGCCAGATCGAGAATCTCGTCGGCAAGCTGGCCAGCGGCTTCGGCACCGATCTTGTCGTAGACCGCGCCGGCGTACTCCTGCCAGAGGCTCCACAGGTTGCCACCGGGTTGCCGGTCGATCCACGATTCAAGCAACTTGAGCGCGTCCTCACCGAGATTCTTTTCTGCCGCCGCTTGCAGAACCGTACGACGTTCTTCGGGTGCCATCGTGCCGTCAGCCCACGCGACCAACACGGCCGGCAAGAGCATCAGTGCGGAGAGGGATGCTTCTGAAAAATCACGTTCGAGCAACTCGTCGATCAACGGCGTGTCGGGAAGCCCCGTGTGCGAAATCAGCGACGCCCGACGTTCGTCCGCAGCGGCATCATCAAAGAATTTCGCGATCAAGTCCTGATCCACATCACGAAAGAAAGCCTCTTCCAAGGCACGGCCCGGATCTTCCAGCGCGTCGTTGCTTGCTGCGTTCATCAGTGAATCTCGATTGAATTGCCGATCAATGAAAAGGGCCCGCCGGAACGGACCTCCATTTTTCGCAAGAGCGTACCGCAAGCACGCGTCTGGCGTTAGGTCGCAGCGGAACGCTGCCGCCGCCGACGACCTTTGGAGGCAAACTTGTCGCGGACCGCTTTTACGGCGTCGACCAGGCGGTCCACTTCTTCACGGGTGTTGTAGAGGTAAAAGCTGGCTCGAGTGGATGCCGTCATTCCGACCGCACCATGGAGCGGCATCGCACAGTGATGCCCAGCTCGCACCGCAATTCCGTGAGTGTCGAGCCATTGCGCGATGTCGTGAGCGTGGACCCGCTCCATCGCGAAACTCACAATGCCCGCCTTGTTCTCCGGCGGCGGCCCGAGAATCTGAAGGCCGTCGATCTCGCGGAGCCGGCGATCGGCCTCTGAAACCAGCGCATGCTCGTGGCGTTCGATTTCGTCGAGGCCGATGCGTTGGACATAACGCACGGCCTCGGCCAAGCCGATCGCCTGAGCAATCGGAGGTGTCCCCGCTTCAAATTTTTCGGGAAGCTCTGCCGACGTGAATCCGCTCGTCGTGACCCGATCGATCATGCCACCTCCGCCCAGGAACGGCGGCATCGCATCGAGCAACGCTTCTTTGCCATACAGCACGCCGATGCCCGACGGACCGCAAACCTTGTGGCCGCTAAACACGACGAAATCAGCATCCCAATCGGTCACGTCGACGCATCGGTGAGGCACCGCCTGCGCCGCATCGATCAAGACCGTCGCCCCAAGCCGATGCGCGATCGACGTCCAACGCTTGACCGGGAGGTGCGTGCCCAGCACATTGCTCGCCGCAGTGAACGCAAACATTTTTGGCCGGAAACGTTCGATGGCCTGTTCCACCGATTCATCGCTGATCTCAAGCGACTCACCGAGCGGCAAAAACTCGATGCGACAGCCGGTGCGCTCGGCCAATTGTTGCCAGGGCACGATGTTGGCGTGATGCTCCGCAATGGTCAGCAAGATCGTGTCTTCCGCGGTGATCTCTTTTTCGCCCCAGGATTTTGCGACCAGGTTAATTGCCGCGGTCGTTCCGGCTGTGAACACGATTTCGCGACGCGAGACAGCCGACAAGAATCTCTGGATCGTAACGCGGGCTTGTTCGTACGCCTCCGTCGACTCCTCGCTCAACGTGTGGATTCCGCGATGGACGTTGGCATAGTAGCGGCGATAACAGTCTTCCATCGCTTCGATGACAGTCGTCGGCCGTTGTGAACTGGCGGCGTTGTCCAAAAACGCGAGCGGAGCGCCGCTCGCCGATGCGCGATGAAGGATGGGAAAGTCGTCGCGGATTCGGTTGGTATCGAGCGTCATTAGGTTTCCTCGCTCAAGCTGGGACCGCCGAATCGCGGGCCGGCGTCCTCATCCTCTTCGTCAAGCGGTGAATGGATCGCCGACTGGAGGACGCGCCAAGAAAGCAAGCAGCACTTTTGTCGATTGGGTGTCAGCTTGGGGCCGAAGAGTTCCAGCATCTGATTCGCGGAAAACTCCTTCGCCTCATCGACCGTTTTTCCTTCGATGCTCTCGATCAACATTGAAGCGGATGCCTGGCTGATCACGCAGCCTTCGCCGTCAAACCAAGCCTCTTCAATGGTTTCGTCGCTTCCCAACCGCAGCGAGACCTGGATCAGATCGCCGCACAGGGGATTCTTCCCCTCGTTATGGTGGGTGGCGGATTCGAGGCCGCCCCGATGATATGGATCCTCGTAATGATCCAACACGTGTTCTTCGTAAATATCCTGTTCGTTCGACATTTGCGTGGGAATCCGCAGCGTCCTTTTTAGTCTCGATCGAAGTGAATGGGGTGTACGACCGCATCGCCAAGGCGGCGCTCACCATTTAATTCTATGTTCGTTGTCAAAAATCGGCGAGTCCGCAGAATCGGTTCGATTCCCTGAGCCATGATTGCCTTATTCCCTGAGCCATGATTGACTTGAAGAAGAGTGCTGATTTGCCGCAGGATGTTTCGAATCACCACGAATCAAGATTGCCACCTCATCCGTGTGACACTCGCCCTGCCGCGTTTCACCCGACCGACACCTTGACGCCCGTTCGCAATCAGCCGGTCCAAAACACCGTCGTCCCCGATCAACTCGTGGGCGGCTCAGATCGCATGCGCGCCACCGAACGGTCCTTCTCCGAGTTAAACCCGCCCCAGCGTGCGCGCTGGCAGGCGATTCGAGCGGCGTGCGGCGGGTATCGGACACCATTCTTCGCAATGGAGTTCACCGAAGCGGTTTCGCGTGTTCGCGAGGATGTTTCGGTAGCGGTCATTGAGCGGGGCGGCGTGGCCGTCGGTTTTCTTCCCTTTCATCGGATCGGCAACGTCGGGCATCCGATCGGTCGCTTCTTTAACGACGCCCACAACGTGATCGCCGAGCCCGGCACGGACATTCGCTGGGATTGGCTCTTGGGCCAATTGGGACTCAAACGGTTCGAATTCCATGCGATGGCCGGCATGTCGATGGACGAGTTTCCGGCCCATAGCTGCCATGAGGTGATTCGCTCCTTCCGTTCCGAACTGGGCGATGACTCCGAAGCCTTTCTCGCAAGGTTGGCTCAGCGACACCGAACCATCCAAAAGCAAGGACAAAAGACGCGCAAGCTGGGCCGTGAGATTGGGCCCGTCGCGCTGGAATTCGATTGCCGAAGCCCCGACGTTCTGGATCAAATCATCGGTTGGAAACGTCAACAGTATCGCCGCACCTACATCCTCGATCTGTTCCAGCCGCCATGGACGATGCGACTTCTTCGAGAGCTATTGGATCGACCGGATTCCGCGGAGGTGCGTGGTGTGTTGTCGGTGCTTCGTGCTGGCGATCACATCGTTGCCGCCCACTTCGGGATGGTTAGCCGCGGGCTCCTGCACTACTGGTTCCCGGTCTACGACCCCGCATACGGCGCGTATTCGCCGGGAACGGCTCTTTTCTGCGAAATCGTCAAGGAATCGTCGGCTCGCAGCATCAACTGCCTCGACATGGGATACGGCGAGCAACCGTACAAGCTGAAACAAACCGACACCGTCTCGGTGGTGGCGCGGGGTTGCATGTCCAAATCGAGGGTCTATCGTCACATGCGCTGCATCGGGAGTCGTCTCGCCGGTTGGACGAAAGAACTGCCAGGAAAACAGATCCTCAAGCGGGTGTGGCGGACAATTCATCCAAATGCGGGCATCAGTAAGCTGGCGTAAGCGACGACGACACGTCGTTCTCGTTGAGCTTTGGCCACGGGGGACCCGAGTTTGAAATCGACTGCGAATCGACGCGCCGCTTTGGCTGCGATGACATCCGCCGCATTGCTGACCGGTTGTCCTCTTTCGATCCCCGAAGTCCTACCTCACGCCGACCACGGAAAGACCGGTGGCGGTTCGCCCGATGACGGTGCGCCCGATGACGGCTCCGTCGCGAGTTTGGTCGCCCGAACACTCGACCATGAACGGCGCACGCGTGGTCTCTCGACGATGGTCAACGGTGCGTGGCAGATCTTTCACGGGATCCTCGCCTATGGACGCGAGTTTGAGATCGACACGCCAAGCGGCCGAGTCCCGGCGGTCGACTACTTTGCCTCGGGCGGCAGTTGCAGCGGTTTTCGACCACAACCCGGTGACACGTTCGAGGATCAGCGTGTGGGGCTGCGAGTCGAGATGCAACCGATGACCAAAGTGGGGCAGGGGCACCGCGACCAATGGTTGGCAGTCGTCGCACAGGCCGGTGTCGAGCTCGATGCGCCATGGGTCGCCGACGATCGCAACTACCTCATTTCGGATTGGCTTCGTCAGGCGGAGTATGACCTTCCGCTCAACTTGGAGGAGGAGTTTAGCTGGACGCTGATTCCGCTCTCGCTTTATCGACCCTCCGATCACTCTTGGAAGGCTCGCGACGGCGAGATCTACTCGACGGACCTGTTGCTCGAATCGGAGATTTCGCCTTTAAGGGATCTGACCGCCAGCGTCTGTGGCGGCACTCATCGGTTGATCGGCGTCGCCTACTGTGTCCGAAAGCGGCAAGCCGAAGGAGCGGCGATGTCGGGTGTTTGGCAGTCGGCGCAAGACTTTCTTAACGATGCGATCGAAATGGCCCGCGTCAACCAGAACCCCGATGGTTCCTACAGCACGTCGTATCTCCATCGAGCCGGTTGGTGCCAAGACCTTGGCGAGATGCTGGGGACGACCGGTCATGTGCTCGAGTTCCTGAGCGTCGCCGCCGAGGCGGAGACGTTGCGATCGGATTGGGTGGAGCGTTCGGTCTGCAAGTTATGTGATGTACTGCGGCAGTGTCGCGGCATCGATCTCGAGTGCGGCGTGCTCTACCACGCGCTGCACGGCTTGGTGGAGTACCAACGCCGCATCAGCTGAAGCGGTACATGTACCCAGCGAATCGGTACTCCTGCTCAGCAAGCGGTACTCGCACCCAGCAAAGCGGTACTCGTACTCAGCAAAGATCGGCGGGAACACGTGAAATGCTCTGGCCGAGAAGCCCCCAAAACAAATCCACCAACGTGTTCTACGCGTTCTCCGGTGAGAATGATTGGTTCTAAGATAAGAAATAGCTATCGTGCTCGTGCTCATTGAACGGTGCTCGTGCTCGCAATCGAAAACGGGGCTTACATGACTGATCCGATCTTCGACACGATCGACTTAACGGGCGATCGGCTACGAGTACGAGTACCGCGATGCTGAGCACGAGCACGAAAAGAGCGAGCCATCAAGTCCGTTCACCGAGGGACAGCTCGCGCGGTTTTGCCAATGGAAATCAACGTGCGTCATCGGTGGCGGTAACGTTCCGTGACTGACATGAAGCGACGGTTCTCCATTCGCGCTTTGCTGGTTACCACTGCGTTGGTTGCGGTTGCTTTCGGAATGCATGCGTACCACGCCGCAGTGCGCTCCAGGGAATTGCGAAGCATCGACGCAATGGTTGACTTGTTCGGCCCAGGGCAGATCATTGTCTCCGAGCCAGGTGTGACCTACGCCCACGATGGCACCCTCATCTACCTGAACAACATCGGCCCCGGGTACGGTCGCTTCTACGGATTTGACGCATGTCCACGCGTGGGTCAACGTCCCCGACAAGGCGGACGTGTGTAACGCGTCGACATGCGTCAAATCCGTAGAAGCGACCGTACCCGGGG
>JBCBLJ010000676.1:0-4660 GCA_038520195.1 Planctomycetota bacterium | reverse complement strand
TTTCATGCCAATAGAAGGCGGGATCATGAACTCCATCGGTGACACGAAAACTCCATCAGGGATACCGACGCGATGAATCGTTGGCTCCGCTTTCAGTTTCTTGAGGGTCGTCGGCTCTTGGCCAGTGACGTCGATCTCGTTGCATTTGCTCGGGCGCTCGGAGACTCCGGCATTGAGCTTTACGGTGCCGCCTGGTCTCCGGCGGTCACCACGCAACGGGCTCTTTTTGAGGATGGCAGTCGTGAGTTACCGTTTGTCGAAGTCACCAATCCCGACCGGAGTGCCGGGCAACTCGCGATCGACGAAGCCATTACGGCATTTCCCACTTGGGTGAGACGGTCTGATGACGCCCGATTGACGGGGATACGGACGCTGGAAGAACTCGCCGAATTTGCGAACATCGAGATTCCAACGGGCGATCGGCCATCTTTCGCGAGCGTGGGTAACGTAACGGTTCAAAAGGGGTCCCCCTTGCACGTGCCGGTTGACGCTTATGATCCCAACGGTGGTCCGTTGACGGTCAGCGTGAGCATCGAGAACCCGGCGTTGTTGACGGCGCGAGTCCTCGATGGCAACCGATCGTTGAGTATCAACGTGGGCGGGTATGGTGAGATGCTGTTCGAGCTGTTCGAGCAGCGTGCCCCCGTCGCGACCGGGCGTCTGGTTGAGTTGGCCGAGGACGGATTCTATGAAGATGTCATCTTCCATCGGATCATCGATGGCTTCGTGATTCAGGGCGGTGACCCCACCGGTACGGGAACCTCGGGATCGTCATTGCCGGATTTCGACGATGATTTCCATTCCGAGCTTCAGCACAATCGATCCGGTGTACTGTCGTGGGCGAAGTCGTCGGATGATACCAACAACTCACAGTTCTTCATCTCCGAGGTCCCGACGCGATTCCTCGACTTCAACCACAGCGTCGCGGGGCAACTCGTTGAAGGTGAAGCGGTCCGCGACGCGATCAGTGGCCACGCGGTGAACGGTTTCGACCGGCCGACCATCGACATCTCAATGGATTCGATCGATGTAGTCGACGACTTCGAGAATTCATTGATTCTGTTCCAGGCTGCGGGCGAAGCGACCGGCTCGACAAGAGTCACGATCACGCTGACCGACCAGGACGGTCATTCGAGCCAGGAAACGATCGTCGTCGATGTTGTGAACGATACGCACAACAGCCAACCCTTTTTGCGACCCATCGAGGAACCGCTTGGCCCAGCCGGGCAATCGATCTCGGTACAACTCGAAAGCATCGACGTCGAGGGCGATCCGGTCACCTACTTTGCGACTTCGAGTGACTCGCGTGTGACCGTCGCGACGAGTAACTCGGGAGTGGTGACGGTGACTCCCAAGAGTCCGTTTGAGGGTGCCGTGGATGTTCAAGTCTCCGTCCGGCCGGGACCCGGCGTGGTCGGCAACGGGGCAAGCGATTCGGACAACCAAGTGGTTCGGTTTCATTTTGGAGGTAGCGGCCCCGCTGACCCGCCGGAGCCTCCCGACCCGTCTGGGGAGTTGGTGGAACTCAGGTCCGTCGTTACCGACTTGGAAGGGAACAACATATCGACGATCAACGTCGGGCAGGAGTTCCTTGTCGTACTGGAAGCGATCGATTTGCGAAACGGTTTTCGGCGGGACGGAGTCTATGCGGCCTATGTTGACATCGGATTTGATCCCGATGTGGTGCAGCCGATCGCGAATGCTCCGATCACCCACGCTGACGAGTTTGATTTGGCGACAAGCGGTGTTGTTGGTCCCATGAAGATCGATGAGTTGGGCGCCGCGACGACGAGCCTCACGCCTTCGGGCCTTGAGACGTCGACTATCGCCATCGTGCAGATGACCGCCATAGCCGCGGGAACCTCGCGATTCCTACTCAGCCCCGCGGATGATCCCGGGACCGATGTGTTGCTTTTTGGTAGCGACGACGTCGTTTTGCCTGTCGATATCCGCTACACGTCGGCTTCGATTGAAGTCGCCGCTCCGTGGCATCGCGTCTCCAACCCCACCGATGTCAATGGTGATGGAAGCGTCGCGCCGAGCGACGCTCTGGCAACCATCAACGTGCTTGCGATGATGCAGGGAAGCTTTGCACTTCATGAAGACAACGTTGGAACGCTCGATCCCGATTACCGCTACGACACCAACGCGGATGGCTGGGTGACACCACGAGACATTCTCAGAATTGTCAACGTTCTCAACCAAAGTTCCCAGCTGGGCCTCGAGTCGGAATCAACGCAAACGACCAGTGACTTTCTTCGGCCAAACGACGACGCCGATCAACGCGACGAATCGGCGCTAGCAGATCCGGCGCTCGCGCCGCTGAGCCCTTGAGCCCTTGAGCCTTTGAGCCTTTGAGCCTTCTAACGAAACACAGGCTTGCAGCCCACCAACGCGATCCGCTCTCAATCAAGCGAAGCGGTCAACCGTAGGCATGATGTAACGGGTCACCACGACGCGAGCGAGCGGGCCTCACGGGGTAGCACCGCGCTCGGTGTTCAGGTCGTTCTTGAGTTCTTCCTGCTCGACTTCCTGTTCCTCCGTGAGAGGCCCCGATTCGACGACCTCATTGCTATCGGAACCACAGCCAACAGACAGAAAGAGAGCGACGGGAAGGAACAGCAGACAGACGGCTTTGCGAAAACTCATGAGTACACCCAACTAGCATTGAATCCGAAAGTAAAAACAGTCACACACTGGTCTGACGAATTCGAAGTCCGATCAGATTGGCCCGACGATTTTTTTTTTGCAAACGAAGCCACTCGGGCTTCTCATGCCTGGCTTCCGTTCTCCCGCTCGCTCTTGAACCTCTTTTTCGAGCGCAAGAATCGGGTGGGTTCGTAGATCTGTCGCCGATAGACTTCCCCTATGACAGATTTTGATCGAGTTGCACGAGTCATTGACCATCTCAACGAGCATCGGCGCGCACAACCTTCACTGGAGGAATTGGCAGCTCTTGTTGAACTGAGTCCCGCTCATTTTCAACGGCTTTTTGTACGCTGGGCGGGTGTTTCACCCAAGAAGTTTCTTCAGTTGCTGACGGTGAAGGCAGTCCGGCGTCGACTCAGGGATGGCCAGAGTGTGCTCGATGCGGCGCTCGATGAGGGCCTGTCTGGGCCGGGGCGACTGCATGACCTGACGGTGTCACTTGAATCGGCAAGTCCCGGCGAAATCAAGGCAGGCGGCGAAGGATGGAAAATAACCGCGGGCTACGCAGACACGCCGTTCGGACAGTGTTTGGTCGCGATCACTCCGCGAGGAATCTGTCGATTGGACTTCGTCGAAAAACGTGAATCAGTTGTTGTTGAGCAAGAGATCCTTACGGACTGGCCAAATGCCGGCATCTGTTGGAACGACAACGATGCGGAGTTGATCGCGGCTCGCATCTTCAAGGATTGTTCTGTCGCGAACCGAGGACTCCGCTGTTTTGTCCGTGGAAGTCAGTTCCAGGTTCGAGTGTGGCGAGCTCTCTTGAAAGTTCCGCCGGGACAACTCGCAACCTACCAGCAGATAGCGACCGCGATCGGCCGTCCGGACGCCTATCGTGCGGTCGGTACCGCGGTCGGAAGCAACCCCATCGGATACCTCATTCCTTGTCACCGCATCATCAAGAAAACGGGGATTGTCGGACAGTATCGCTGGGGTGAGGTTCGCAAGCACGCTCTTCTTGGAAGAGAGTTCTCACAGCTGGAGGCCGTCGATGCGTCGTGAAGTTATACCATTCGGGGCCGGTCTCCGCTCCAGCTAGCGGCATCTTCGGCGAGCGAGTTCCTCGCAACACTCGACACGACACCCGTCAACAGCACGGTCTCGCATGCAGACCTCCGTGGGCAGTTCTCCACGGAATTAGCTCGATCCGGGATCGCGCCCGCAGACGTGGTACGGCATTTGTGTCGAGCCGTCGAAGGCGGCTTAGCTGGCTCATCCGGCCGCTTTTTCGCCGGGGTGATCGGTGGCGGTGTGGAATCCGCGCTGCCAGCCGACTGGCTTACCGCAACATGGGATCAAAACGCTGCACTCTCCGCCTGCAGTCCTGCGGCGGCCATCGCGGAGGAAGTGGTCGGGCGATGGTTGAAAGACCTGTTGCAGCTTCCCAGTCAGTCTTCGTTCGCGCTAACAACCGGTTGCCAAATGGCTCATCTCACGTGCCTCGCGGCAGCAAGAAACGCTGGCTTGCACGACGCCAGTTGGGATGTTGAAATCCAGGGGATGTCCGGTTCACCGGATGTTGACAATCCTCTGTAATCAAGATCGTCACGGCTCCATTGACAAGGCACTTCGCTTGCTTGGTTTTGGCTCCCAATCGCTTCGTCCCATCCAGACGGACAGACGCGGGCGCATCCAACCCGACAGATTCGCCGACGCATTGGCCCTTGCGCAGACGCCTAAGATCGCCGTTCGAAGCGCAGGTGACATCAACACCGGCTGTTTTGATCCTTTTGATGAGTTGATCCCGATCGCTCGGCGGAACAGGACATGGTGCCACGTGGACGGCGCATTCGGTCTCTTTGCGAACGCCAGCGCCCGCAAGAGATCTCTTTTGTCTGGCGTCGAGCAGGCTGACAGTTGGGCGACCGATTGTCACAAATGGATGAACGTCCCGCGCGATTGCGGAGCCGCGCTCGTACGAGATATAGAAGCCCATCGAGCTAGCATGACG
>JBCBLJ010000664.1:0-4855 GCA_038520195.1 Planctomycetota bacterium | reverse complement strand
GTCGGTTCGGCCGACGCCACAAGCACGCGCCGCAGATCAACCTTCGCTTGCGATAACCCCGCGTCGGATGACTCGGGATCGATCGCACTCAAATACGCCCGATGGCTTCGTGCTTCGTCAAAGTGCGGATCAAGGGCGATCGCTTGGTCCAGTGCTTCCCGCGCTGCGGTAAAGTCTCCTCGTTCCATCCGGACCTGGCCGAGGTTGCTCCAAAGAAAAGCAAAGTCGTGGGTCGGCTCGGCCAGTTCGATCGCTGCGACGAAATCCGATTCCGCTTCGACGAGGACGCCCATCGCGTGTCGGATCACGCCCAAGCCCGCGGCGGCCTCAACGTCCGCCGGGTCTCCCTTCGCCGCGACGCGAAAATCGGAAAGCGCCTGCTCATACTGGGACAGATCAAACAGGAGTCGTCCGCGCGCCTTTCTCGCGAAGACATCGAAAGGATCGATCTCGACCGCTCTCTCCAAGTGCCCCAACGCTTCTTCCAGGCGACCGTCGTCATGCAGAATCGCGCCGAGGTATTTCCGGGCGAACGAATGATCGGGTTCGAGGGCGACCGCACGCTGAAAGTCTGACCGCGAGCCATTTTGTTGGCCCGCCTGATACAGCGCTAGCCCGCGCCCCATCAGAGCGCTGGCCGCTTTCGCATTCGCATCGATGACTTTGGTAAACGTCGCGATCGCTTGCCGATGGAGTTGGCACTTGAGTTCCGCGTAGGCCAGAGATTCCAAGAGTTCAGTGGGATCGGCCGAAAGTTCGACCGCTCGCCGCAGGTCTGCCAACCCTTCCTCCGTATTGCCCAGTGCGATTCGGATCGTGCCGCGAATCTGATAATTCCGAGCATTCGCGCCGGTCTCAAATGGACGGCTGAAATGCTCCGCCGCCTCTTCGAGCCCAAATACCTGGTCGGTGCTCACCCAGCCCGGCTTGCCACGGCTGACCCAGAGCCGCGTCGCCTCGGATCGATGCACCGTGAGGATCTGTCCCGGTCCCACGGTATCGCTGACCGAGCCACTATTTCGCAGCCCGACCGTTTCGCGGGCGACCACGAGTTCGCCGGCCTCGAATCCGATCGCCTGTCGCACCATGACGATGCAAAACATCGTCAATAAGCAAGAACGCATAGAGCCACCAAACATCCTGAGCCTCCTATTTTGACACGGTCAAATAGGGTGGTTACCATCTGGCTCCGAGTCAATTGTTCAATCTGTGGGGGTCCATCATGATGATTTCGCGTCTCGGATCATTTACGGCGACGTTGCTCGCCGCCGGTATTTTCCAGCCAGCCTTTGCCGCAAACTTTGGACAGCGAAAGTGCTGCTGTTCGACGCCGATTTGCGCCCCGGCGCCGTCGTGTCCCGCGCCGGTCGCGGTTTCGGTCCCAACGCCTGCGATGACGACCGTTTGTCCACCGAGGACGTGCCCGACGACAGCAATGCCCGGCCCGCTCCGCGTGGTGAGCGAAATGAGGACCGCACAGCCCTCGCCACTCGCCTCGGGCACACCCACAAAGATCCTGCGGACATTCAGTGTCCAGCAAACCTTGTCGGACGGTTCAGTGGTGCAAGAAACTCGAAGCGAGTTTCAGCCGATGACGGCGACCGAAGAGCTCAACTTCCTTCGCGATGAGGTACAGGATGCGCGAAAAGCGGCCGGTTCGGACGCTGCGGTGATCAAGACACTACGCGAACGCGTGAACGAACTTCGGGGCGAAGTCTATGGCGGCCCCGCGAACCCGCCGGCCAAGAGCCGTATCGACAAGCTCGTAGAAACACCTGAGGACGGCGGCAACTGATTGTCGCGCGTCGCATCAACCGAACGATGTGAACCCCTTGCAGCGGAGGTCCTCCACGATCGCCTTGATGGGGATGCCGTGGCTGTTGACGTTCTGTTGTTGATGGTGGTGAATGCCGATCAATTCAAACGCGGCCGATAAAACCGGCGACCCGGATGACCCCGGTGCGGTCGCGGCGGTGTACGCAAAGCGGTTGGCGAATCCATTGACGTCTCGAATCGCGCCAACCGACGCCTGAAGCGGCGAAGCACTGCATCCGTCTTCGGCGGTCGGGTGGTGCAGAATGATCACCGGATCCTTGTCGCGCATCTGAACATCGGCAGGTGCCAAGCAACCTCGCGACTCCTCGACGCTCCGCTCGAGCTCAAGCACGGCGTAGTCGAGGTCTCTCACATCACTCAAAGCCTGCACGCCGGGACTCAATTCCGGGACCAATTGCGGTGAGAGATCGATTCGCGGAAGTCCGCTGACGGACTTTTCCCCCGCGTGGTCGAAGACACAGGAGCGAACGCCGCTACGGTGCAGCGCTTCATCCAACACATGACGATTGGTGAGCACGTATCGGTCGGAGATCAGGAATGCCGTGCCAACGTGCCCATCGTCGACCATCACCGCGCAAATCTGCCGTTTCAATCGCAACATCCGGCGGACGCTCTCGGACACCGACAAAGCTCGTGTCGAAAGCGTGATCGCGGCGAGTGGCTGATCGGGTTGCGGCGCGGATTCGAGCTGTGATTCCGACAGCAGAGTCTGGCTCCACGTCGCGAGTGATGACGCTGCTACGGTATCGTCGTTCTTTGTTTCCTCCGCGATCGCCTGATGGCGTTCGAGGATGGTCCGCATCTCCGACTCGATAGGCCGATCACGATCCAAACGGTCAGCAAGCTTCAATAATCGGACGCGCAGGCGGCTCTTTTGAACGGTCGCATCCGCGTCGGTGATCGTTCCCTCGATCATCTTGGAATCGAGTTCATTCCATTCACAAATGCCGGTCAGCGCCGCGTTCCGAAGTGGGTTTCCCGGGGCGCATTGTGATTTGAGATGGCGAAACGCGAGCTCCACTCCATCTGGGGTTTCCAAGAGTTCTTCAACATATTCTCGCAAGTTTGCCATCGTGTCCCCCGGCTTTCCCATCGAGGTTTCAATCTACATAACATGGTGGCGAGCGAATAGTAAGCTTTGCGGGTTTGGAGGGACCACCGAATGACGCACAACATCGAAGCCGACGCCCAACTGCGGCGACAAGTGGATCGTGCCATTGAAGAGGCCGACTTCACCGCAGCGCTTGATCACATCAAAGATCACCGAGGCGCCAGCGTTTTGGACAAAGCGAGCGCGCGGATGATCCAATACGCCGTCAGGCAGCTTGAAACGGAGGAGATGCAAGGCGTCATTGCCGACGACGACTTGCTCGCGCGTCGCGCAAAGCTAACACGTCGGATCTCGATGCTCTGCGATCGAGTGACCGATGAGGCGATCACGAATCCTTCGCAGCCCGTTTGGTTTCTGACGGCGAGTGCGCTCGCGTTTGTGTTTGCGATCCCCGCGTACTTTTTCAACCGATACGTCGGCCATGCTTTCCTGTGCGTGGCCGTCGCATGCACTGCGTACTGCATCCTGCTCCATCGCCGAGCCGCGAGCCAGCTCATTGTCGGCGTTCTTGTTGCCACGATGGCGGGCTTGTTGACAACGCTCAGTTTGCTCCTTCCCAATCCGAAGCCCGTGGTGGTCGATGATTCGAGCGAGCCGCCACCGGTCCAAACCAGCGACCTGGCGAATCAGCTTTCGGACATCGGGCGTTGGGCAATGGAGACGTTCGACAATCGCGAGGATTTCATAGCCAACGTCTATGATCGTTGGCCCAAAGATGATCCGCGGACGCGTGACTTCGGAGAGCTCGCGATCATCCACATTGAATCCAGACCCAATCCAGACGACACCTGGAGCCTCCGGGTGGTGCCGACGGCTTGTGAGTTTGACGGTGGACAACAAGGTGCTATTCAGCTTCAGGTTCCCATCGAACTGCTCCCCGGCGGTGTCGACTTCGACCACACGTCGTTTGTGCCCGAAGCGACGCAAGGCTATCGACGCGCGTCGGTGACATGCACGATCACTGATGTCGTTTGGGAATGGGGCTTCACCGATGGCCGTTTGATTGGGTTTGCGACGGAGTTCGAGACCGTCGACGACGACCGACATGAATGCGGAGACTGAGACGAAGGCGATCGGCGCGTGGTCGTGCCGCTCAAGGGCTAATAAAAGGACTTATTGGAACGCCGCCACCCGACGGGCGGGGTGGTTGCGGTGCACGCCCAAGTCACCGACCCCGCGTCACGACAAACCGCGCCGGTCGTCTATGCTGTACGGGCCTCCTCCTCATCTTGGGCTCGAATCTTATGCGACGAAAGAGACGACGACGCGCCGAACGGCTGGAACCGCGTCAGTTGCTGGCCGCCGGGAATGATCTCGCGTTTTACGAGTTCACCAACAACAACGCGAGCAACCAAGAGCTCTTTTCGGTCGACACCCATGCCGAAACGGTGGCCAGCGACATCAGTTCGCCGCTTCCGCTCGGCTGGACCGGCAATGGTGATCCGCCGAACGGTCTCGCGCTCGGCGGTGCGTTCAACGAGACCACCGAACCGACGCCGGCGGGTGGTCAGCCGGACTACTTCGAGCTGACCGTCACACCGGAATCCGGATACTTGATGAACACGTCGCGGTTCAGCATGCAGATTCGCCGCAACGACCCGAATTCAAAGAACAGTTACTCGGTCTACTTCGACAACGATCCGGGGCCAAACGGCGACAACTTCACGACGAAAATCGCCACCGGTGTGATCACAAGTGAAGACGTCTTCGAACGCATCAGCGTCAACGTCGAAGGTATGCCCGAATTTGTTGATCAAACCACCGCACTCACGATTCGTGTCTATGCCTGGGGCACCGCCGGAACGGGAACGATGCGGCTGGACAACATCCGTGTGCAGGAAGTTCAGCAAACGGTGAGTGGATCGAGCCTCGCGTACTACGGTGACTCGGGCCGCTTGATTCAACCGC
>JBCBLJ010001134.1:0-1958 GCA_038520195.1 Planctomycetota bacterium | reverse complement strand
GGCCGAACCAGCTCGCGGCTCGCCTGCACGAGGAAGGAACTCCTTTCGACCAAACTCAGATCGTCGCAAAGACGGGTTGGACCACCGGTGAGTTGCTGCAGGCAATCGAGTCGGCGCAACCCGCTGGCCCGTTCGATCTGGTGTCGCTACTCATCGGCGTCAACAACCAATACCGTGGACTGCCGATCAGCGAGTTCGCTGACGAACTCAACGCGCTGCTCAGTCTCGCGATTCGGTTTGCCGACGGAGACGCCAACCGGGTGCTCGTGCTTTCGATCCCCGACTGGAGTGTCACCCCGTTCGCTGCCGACCGAGATCGCGCCACCGTTGCGAATGAGATCGATCGCTTCAATGAGTGCAAAAGGCAGCGTGCCCGTGCAAGCAACTGTCATTTCATCGACGTGACGCCGATCTCAAGGCTTGCCGCTAACGACCGATCGTTGCTTGCCAGCGACGAATTGCATCCCTCGGCCTCCATGTACAGTTCGTGGTGCACCATCGTTCTGCCGTTCGCGCGAATTGCATTGACATCGGCGTAGGTCACGCACCGCTCCGCCGATTCCCGTGCGTTTGCCAGCGAACCTTTCGTTAGGTCACAGCCGCACGCTCGCGATACTTGTCGCGATCCCACGCCCGCGACTGGATGACTTCCACCAACAATTCCGCCGCTCGAAAAACATCGACGAATCGCATGTACAGCGGTGCGAACCCAAAACGCATCACATCGGGCTCGCGAAAATCACCGATCATGCCGCGGTCGATCAACGCCTGCACGATCTCGTATCCGCTGGTATGCCCGAACGCCAGATGGCTTCCGCGAGCAGCGGGATCGCGCGGTGAAAGCAACTTCGGAGCCTCGTCTCCCAACTGGCTCTCAACCACTCGCAGGAACAACTCCGAAAGGGCGACGCTCTTCTCGCGAACGATCTGCGGGTCGACGGTCGCCCAGACATCCAACCCCGCCTCCAGTGCCGCGAGTGAAATCACCGGCGGCGTTCCACTCTGCAATCGCGTGACGTCTTTCGCAGGAACATAATCGATCGAAAACTCGAACGGTTTGGCATGTCCAAGCCAAGCGGTGATCGGTTGCTCGGTTTTCGAAAGGTGTTCGCGGGCAACAAACAGGAACGCCGGAGCGCCGGGCCCTCCATTGAGATACTTGTAGCCACACCCCGCGGCAAAATCGACTCCCGCCGCCCGTAGGTCAAGTGGCACCGCGCCGGTGCTGTGCGAAAGGTCCCAAACCACCAGGGCACCGCAACGGTGTAAACGGCGCGTCACCGCCTCCATGTTGTGCATCGTTGCCGTTCGATAGTCCACGTGTGTCAGCAACGCGATGGCAACATCTTCGTTCACCGCCGATTCCAGTTCGCCCTCGTCGACTAGCCGTAACTCGACCCCCGAATGCAATGACTGAACGCCCCTTGCGACGTAAATGTCGGTCGGGAAGTTGCCGGCTTCCATCAGGATCACGTGTCGATCCGGCCGCAACCGAAGTCCCGCGACGAGCAACTTAAACAAATTGACCGAGGTGCTGTCGGCGACCAGGACTTCGTCGGCATCAACGCCCAGCAGCGGCGCCAGTTTCCCGCCCAAACGTCGCGGTGCTTCCATCCACCCCGCCGTGTTCCAACTCGTGATTAGTCCCTCGCCCCACTCACGCTCCACCACCTGCGCGACATGCGACGAGGTCTGCTTTGGAAGGGCGCCCAAAGACATGCCATCGCAGTAGATGATGCCCTCGGGAATCGAAAACGCATCGGCGTATCGGGAAAGCGGATCGAGTGCGTCCAAAGCCGCACAATCCGAATGCTCAAGATCGTTTTCTGGGAGCTGGAATTCCATCGAGTATGCGACCGGAAGCCTTCGAGTACGTGAACCTGCCACTGGAATCGTAGGTCGCAGGCAAAGGTAACGTACGTCGACGCGCATGAGCCCTTCGACGTACGTTACCTTTG
>JBCBLJ010000118.1:0-14149 GCA_038520195.1 Planctomycetota bacterium | reverse complement strand
GCCGATGAATACTTCCGCACCGGTCAGCTTCGCGAAAAGCTACCCGCCGAAGTCGACATCAAGCAACGCGTGATCAAGGTGTACCACGATGAACGTCGCCGTGAAATTCGGCGTCGCGTCGCTTGATGTCGACTTCGGCGGGTAGCTTTTCGCGAAGCTGACCGGTGCGGAAGTATTCATCGGCGAGTTCGCGAATGGCAATCGCTTGAAACTGGTTCCTCAGTCTTCGCCGCCATACGGCAAACGGTGCGGTCAGAAGGGCGTGCGCCGTTGCACCGCCAAGGTGGCACGTCGGAATTGGATAGCGAGACTCAACTTCGCTCTCCGTCGCGATCCGCTCCAATACGCGAGCCCAAGCAATGACAGCGATCGCGAACAACTCGGCGATGGATTCCATCGCGACGTCATCGAGCCCCGACCTGGGGTCGTCGACTCCTTCTTGAAATCGGTAGTGACGAACCAGCAAATCGAACCGCTGCTCGGACAGCCGAGCCGATTCAATCATCAATTCCTCGAGCCAGTTCGGGCGCGAGGAGAGCTGGATCTCGACGCGCACTTGCATCCGATCACGGGCCTCGGTGATCGCGTCATAGCAAGACTCGATGCTCCATTCCAAGGGTCGATGCACCAAGGTCTCGCGGGCGTCGGTGGCGGTATGCAACGGTTGCAGCATGTCCGTCACGTAATGCGAGAGAACGCCCGCGGCGTGTGCGGCATCGCGAAACCGTTCCGCGGATAAATGCCGTCGCAAGCGGTCATGCCATTGCTGGGCGACTCGAATCGCACCGCCCCAAAAACCCTCGCGGGCATGAAGCACGTGATTGTGGAAATCGCGAAATCGAACATCGGGGTCGATCGCCCCACGCAAATACGCCCGATGATGTCGAAGCAGCCAACGACTCAAGCGGTGTCCCGCCTCGCCCTCGATGACGTCGAGAGCATCGATCGCAAAGCGTTGGTGTGTTCCGGTCGCGAGGCCGCGACGAACGATGCTTTGAAGACGATTCATCTCACGCGACGGCATCGCTGCGGCGAGGAGGACGCATGCGAGGTCGAGACAGACCCGAGGAGTCACCGTCATCCATGCGGGTCATGTGCACGTCCAATTGCGGGTACGGGATTCCGATCTTGGCGGCATCGAGTTGGCGTTTCACTTCCGCCGTCAGCGCTTCACTCAGTGGCCAATAGTCGGCGGTGTTCACCCACATTCGGACTTTCCATTCGACCGCGCTGTCGGCGAGATTCGAAAGCACGATTTGGTTTCCGCGACCTTCGCCGGGGACGGTTTGATGGACGAACGCTTCGACCGCCATTTGCAGTGCTTGTCGCGTGTTATCCAGGTTGGCGTCGTAATCCACTCCAACGACGACTTCCACGCGTCGGTGCGCGTGGTAACTGGTGTTCTCGATCGTCGATCCGGAAATCGAACTGTTTGGAATAATCAGACGTCGGTTGTCGGGTGTATCCAGTGTGGTCGTAAACAGGTCGATCTCGTTGACCTTGCCCGTCACGCCCGCCACCGTCACCACATCACCAACTTTGAAGGGGCGAAAGACGATCATCAGAACGCCGGAGGCAAAATTGCTCAGCGTGCCTTGGAACGCCAAACCGACGGCGAAACCGGCGGCCGCGACGAGCGCGGTGAGACCGCCAAGCTCGGCGCCCAGTGTCCCCGCGACCGATGCGACCAGGCCCGCCATGATCGAGTAAAAGATCATGGTGCCGATAAACCGACCCAAGGTTTCGTCGACGCGCTGTTGAATCGGACGGCTGACGACTCGGGAGACATACCGGGCGACGAAATAGCCGATAAAGAGCGTCGCGAGGCCAATCGAGGCCGGCCAAAGCTTGGGAACAACGGTCGTCGAAATAAACGTCGCGGCGGGTGTGCCAATCACGGTCTCCATTGCCTTAGAAGCTACACCGAGTCCCGTCTCGGTGGCGACCGGTCCATCGATTGCGCCTTGTGCCAATAACATTCAATCATCCTGCGGCGAGGGAGTTCCGTCTCTTCGCAGTGGCTATAGGTGATTGGGCATCGCGACGTAAAGAGAGCCTCGGCAGCGTTCAATTCCCACTCAGGTGTCGATCCGCAAAGTCCAGGTATTGCCGCCAATCGTATTCCTTGACGTCATGCTTTCCGGTCCGCAGGTGATAGCCGATGATTCCCTGATTGATGGGTGTGTCGGCAGGCGGCGGGTCGCTCGGCGGTTTCGCCCCGCCCAGGCCGGACGTTCCCAGCAAGCGATAAACCGGGTCTGCGTAAACCGCTGAAAGAAATTCGCCTTTGGGGTCCGCCCAGCGGTCTGCCGTCGCGCTCGCGACGTAAACGGGGCGCGGAGCGATCAATGCAAGCAATTCATGTTGGTCGACCGGGCAAGCGTTTTCGTTTTCGTTGTACCGTGTGAACTGATCGCAAAACCAGTGTGGGAACGAGGTGTTGATTCGGCCAATCGTCTCGCCGATGGCACGACGAGAAAGCGCCGCGCCACCGCACCCACTGTTATTGCTAATGACCATCGCGAACCTGGGGTCGGAAGCACCGGCCCACAAGGACGTCTTGCCCAATCGCGAATGCCCGAACACCGCGACTCGCGCGGCATCGATTTCAGGGCACTCTTTCGACCCGAGAAAATCCAGCGCACGGCTCAGTCCGTAGGCCCATGCGGCGATGCTTCCCCAGCGATGTTCCGGTTCGGCATCGACGGAATCGCCGAGCACGCCATGGATGCCATTCTTGAAGCCATCATCAAAGTCGGGGTCAATGTCGCCGTAGTAGATCGTAACCAAACCGTAGCCACGTCGCAGAATCATCTCCACCGGCCAGCGGCTTGCTGCGACACCACGTGCTTTCTCGGTCGCACGGTTGCCTCGCGTAGTCTCGTTTCGGCGATCCCGCATCCACTGGTCATTCAAAGTGACCGAGGGATCGGGGTCGACACTGTGGTTGCCCTGAAAGTTGAGGCCCAGAAAGGCCGGCACCGACTTGGCGTTCGACGGGACGTACGTCAGTAGTCGCATCGACGGAGCGTCGTCATTTTCTCCAAAGAAGACGTCGACCTCCGATCGCGTGGCGTCGCCATCGAACACCGTTGTCGTGCTGACGACTTGACTGCGAATCGCGCAAGGCGGGGGAGCGACACCGTAGACGTGCTCGCGAAACAGATTCAATAACTCGGCGCGCCGTGATTGGTTCCACTGAGTCGCGGATTCGACGGGTTCTCCATCGAGGCCGACCAGCGGGTTCGGTAACTCAAAGGCGGGTATCTTTGACTCATCGTAGTTCGCTTGAAACGTCTGACCGGAGGCACCATGGAGGAGAGCGGCAACGACAAGGGTACTGAGGGCGAGGCGAGCGATCATAAAGGCGGCCTAACGTGGAGAGGTGGTCGAGGGAGGGACCAGATTGTAGAACGGCAGGCGTGCGGCTGCTGGTTCGCCGCGTCCATCATTCAACTTTCATAGACGATTCCGAGGTCTTTATGGCAGACTCATCCAACGTCATCGGCCACACCATCTCCGCTTCGACGCGGCTCGCGATGGGATACGTTGATCGCCTCCTTTTCGGCGTGACGGCTGATCAATTTGCTCGATTCGCGTCTTGCGGCGGCGTCACTATTGAATCGAATCATCCGTGCTTCATTCTTGGTCACCTTAGTTTATATGCTCCACGAGTCGTCAAAGAACTCGGCGGTGAGATGGCGGGGATTGAGCCCACCGTTGCGTTTCAAGACGTTTTCAGCAAGGACGCCAAGTGCGTCGATGATCCCGACGCAAACATCTACCCGCCGATGGACGAAGTCGTCGATGCGTTTCGCGCCGGGCACGAGCGGGCCATCAGCGTCTTGGAGCAAACAAGCGACGAGCTGTTTCAAGCTGACAATCCAAATGAGCCGATGCGGCCGAAGTTTCCCACCACGGGACAGATGCACGCGTTCTATCTCGGTGGACACCTGATGATGCATCTTGGCCAGTTCAGCGGGTGGCGCAGATCGGCCGGTCTCGGTTCAGCCTGATCTCAGAACTTGAGTGATCGACGGCGTCGGATTGCGGCTCATTCACGCATCTAAGAGAAGGAGGAGGCGTGCGATGTGGCGACACCCACAGGAATGGTTTCGCCTGCGTGGAACCGTTGGGCGTCGAGACTACGCCATCGTCGGCTTCACGCTCGCCCTATTAAAGTACGCCGTCGAAGCCGCCGTCGCACTCGCGATGACCGGGAGGTGGATGCGGCCATGGGAGGCGGTGAATCCGTGGCTCGACAGTCGGGTGCCGTTTCTCAATGACGCGCCCGTCATCGCGATCCTCTGGCTGCTTTTCACTCTACCATTTGTCGCTATCAGCGTATCGATGAGCGCCCGTCGGGCCGCCGATGCGGGTTGGAGTCCCTGGTTGGGGCTTGTGATGTTGATTCCGCTGGTCAACCTCATCGCAATTGTTGTGTTGTTGATACCCGCTCACCGCGCACCAACGCCTGAGGAGGAGAGCGCCGAAGAGTTGCGTCAGAGCGAGCTGATTCGCGATGTTTATCAGCCGCCGGCGGAGGTGGAGCAGGACGAAGAATTCGACAACACGCTCATCGACGACCCCGAAGCCGGGAGTGTCGGCGCGATCCTTTCTGCGATCGGCATCGGCTGCGCGACTCAGGTCGTCGTCGGATTGTTAAGCGTTTGGGTTCTGCGCGAATATGGATTCTTGCTGTTCTTCTCCGCGCCGGTGGTCGCCGGCGCGACATCCGGTTTCACCTTCAATGCGTCCAAGAAGCGAGGTTTCGGTAAACTCATTGGTGTCATTTTCATGATGAATGTCGTGTCGTATGGCGTGATGCTTTGCATCGGGCTTGATGGCGCGATCTGTTTGGCGATGGCGTTTCCGCTGCTGTTCCCGCTGAGCGTTTTCGGTGGCGTCGTGGGAGGCGCGATCGCGACGGCCGGGATGCGTCCGGGTCGCGATGAGAGACTCGGTATGTACTCAAGCATGCTTTTGCTGCCGATCGCGCTGGTCTTGGAGCCGCTCGACAAGACATCAACGATTCACTCGGTTCGCACTTCAGTCGTGATCGACGCGCCACCGGAGGAGGTTTGGAACACGGTCATCGCCTTTCCCGAAATCGACTCCGAACCGGCGTGGTTTTTCAAACTCGGCATCGCGGCGCCAATGCGAGCGACGATTGTTCCGGAGGAAGGAGCCGAGGTACTTGGTGAAGGCGCCTGTCGATACTGCGAGTTCACCACGGGCCCGTTCGTTGAGCCGGTCACGACATGGCGGCCCCCGACTGCGTCTCGGGATGGTCTCTTGGCGTTTGACGTGGTCGAGCAGCCACTTCCCATGGAAGAGTGGACGCCCTTTTCGGGTCTTCATCCGCCTCATTTGGATGACGGTTTTGTCAGTCATCGAGGACAGTTTGAGCTTGAACATTTACCCGATGGATCGACCCGGCTGACAGGGACAACGTGGTACAGCATCGATGTCCGGCCGCGGATGTACTGGAGGTGTTGGGCCGATCCGGTCATCGGCGCGATTCACCTGCGCGTGCTGGAGCACATCCGCGACGTGTGCCAGGCTGAATCAAGCGAGCGGGGACATCAAGCTTCCAACTCAGTTCACGCAAACGCTGGTTTTTCGATTCGCTGAGTCGTGTGTTTTTCGGGGCTGGTGTCATGTTGGCCCCGGCATGGACACCAAAGAAGTCGGTGCTTCCTGACGCTGAGCCCGACAACCTGCGTTGTTCGGCATCGGGAAACATCGTCTTTGTCGTGCGGGCAAGTGCAGTTCGTGAGATCGCTCGAGCCTTCACTTGACAATTCTGACTCACGAGTCAATAATCTGACCAGTAGGTCAATTTTGGTTTTGTTGACGGTCCGTCATGCCAGCCCTTACCCCCGCTCAAAGTGGTAAGCACGTCAAGCGGAGGCTTCTGCTGGACGCCTCCTATCGTGTTTTCACCGAGAGCGGATACCACCGAACGCGTTTGGAAGACGTCGCCGCCCAGGCCGGTTTTTCCAAGGGCTCGGTCTACAACTACTTCGAAGACAAAGAAGAGTTGTTTCTGCGAACGAGCATCGCGGCGACGGGCGAGACGGTGTCACAGCTTGAAGCGGAGTTGAAACCCGATCGCGCCGCATTCGAGAACATCGAGTGGATGCTACGGCACTTACTCTCTGATTCAGGTCAGCTCTTTAGTTTCGTTCAGGCCATCACCGAGTATCACGGCGAAGTTCGGATATCGGCGAACCCCAAGACGCCGCGGGAGTTGCTTCGGGCCGAGCACTTGGCGGGCTTAAGGAACATTTTGGAGACACTGGCAAACGCGGTCCGGCAAGGCAAAAAACACGGTGAGTTCGCGACCGGAGTGGATGAACTTTCAACGGCGCGATTCTTGACCGGACTCGTTCGTTCAGTCCTGTTGCGTTGGAGGCTGGATGGCGTGAAGAGTCCGATCGATGAGGAACTCGGCGAGATCATGGCGTTCGCGAGCCAAGGACTCGGCTGCCGGCCGACCACCACGAAACAAAAAGCATCGCGAACAAAACGCAAGACGCGGTCCGACTGACCTGAGTCATGGTTCGGTGGAACGACAGGTGCCTTTGACTTTTCTTACAAGCGTACGAGGTGAAATGATGAGAGCTTTTTCGAGCGTGCTGTTCGTTGTGTTGCTATTTGCCCTTCCAGAGGCATTGCATGCCGATACGACGTTGGAAGAGCGACTGAAGAAGGCATTTGAAAAGTACCCGCAAGCCGACACGAACAAGGATGGCGTGCTTTCGCTCGAGGAAGCCAAGGCGTTTCGCCAGAAGATGAAGGCGGGCAAAACGGCGGTCGAGCCCGCAAGCGAAGCCAAGGCAAAAACCTTTTCCCAATCGCCAGGCCAGCCTTTCGAGCCCAAACGTGGTGGCCAGTGTTTGTTTCTCGGACACAGTTTC
The DNA here is from genome assembly GCA_038520195.1 of Planctomycetota bacterium. Classification (GTDB taxonomy): domain Bacteria; phylum Planctomycetota; class Planctomycetia; order Pirellulales; family Pirellulaceae; genus Stieleria. The sequence continues at coordinate 7,226 of JBCBLJ010000118.1, read as the reverse complement.
TTTATCCCGGTCGCGAAGACGTTCGATGAACTAGCTCGCGAAATGGAGTTGCCGCGTCATCAGGCCCAATTTGTGATGTCCGGCGGCGGCGGGGGTGCGCCCGGTCGGATTTGGCAGAGTCCCCGTCATCGCAAGGCTGCCACGGACATTCTGCAATCCGGCACGATCGAAGTGTTGGGCATGACCTACTATGACGAGACGAACTGTTCGGCGGAGGACTACGGTCGCTGGATCGACCTGGCGGCGAAGCACAACCCCGACGTTCACATCTTCATTGGGATGTGTTGGCCCGATAGTCCCGAAGCGACACCCAGTGAATTTGACAAGATACTCGGCAGCGCAGCCGATCGGCTCTTCAAAACGGTCTCGAAGTTGCGTCGTACATATCCGAATCTTTCAATTCAATTTGTGAATTACGGCAAAGTGGCCAGCGAGCTAAAGTCGCGTCACTCCGATGGTGCATTGCCGCAGATTGAGTCCTTGATCGGCCGAACGAGCGAATCATTGTTTCGCGACCAGAAGGGCCATGCCGGTCCGATGCTTCGGGAGCTCGCCGCCTCCATCTGGCTTCAGCAGCTCTACAGCGTCGACGTCGCACGACTCCAGGCACCGGTTGCGAAGTCGAAGGAAGGGCGAGCAATACTGTCGAGCGTTGCAGCGTTCAACGAGCAATTCAAATAGCTGTCCCTTGTGCTTCTACGATCCACAGTGATGAAGACGGTTGTCACCATGCCCGGTTCCACCATCGACTCCCAAGCGACCGATCGAGTCAGTCAGGTATTCACCTATTGCGCATCGGTGCGTTTTGATGACACCGATGCCAACGGGCATGTCAACAACGCCCGCTACAACGCGTATTGCGACGAAGCGGCGATGCGAGTCTTCGCCGCCGGAGGAATGGATGTCGCGGCGGCGGGTGCGAGCGGCATCGGCGCAATCACGCGGCGAGCAGAGTACGAGTACTTGAGCCAACTCCGGTACGGCGATGCGTACATCGTCAAATCCACGATTCAATTCACCAAGCCGACCCGGATCGTGTTCCGCCACGAAGTCCACCGCGAATCGGACCAGGAGTGTGTTTGTCGATGCACCGCGTACGGCCTATGGATGGATTTTCGCACCGGGAGGCCTCACAAGCTGAGTGCCGATCGAATGCTCAGCATCCTCGGCGGTCAAGACTAGCCGAGCAACTTCGCACCGTGCCTTGCCAATGCCGCTGGGACGGTTCCGGTTTTGATGAACTTCGGCGGGAGAGTGGTCAGGGGATCAGCCCCAGGTCGCGGAATGCTTCGCAAGGGAAATCAAATCCGCGACCAGATGCATTTCTCTTCTAATTGGTGCCAGGCATGTGCCAGGCATCTCTTGTTTGGAAGTATCAGTCATCTTCAGATGAGTGAGGAGAGAGTGATCGATGTCGCCCTCCCGGCGTTTCGATCACTTTGCGTGCTCATAAACGCGACCCTCTCCGAACCATCGGGAGGGTGAAGCTCGCACGTAGTCGTTTCTCGAGCCGCGTTATTTCGTTTCAGCGACACTAGCCCACCTCGACCGAACGTTTGGCTCGCGATGTTCCGAGGCTGCACAGTTTGTCAGCGGCTTGGGCGATGACCGACATTCCTGCGTGCACGACTCGGTGCCGCCACGTGGCCGATCGCGGGCAGAAGCATTCGAGCAATTCTTCTTTCGCCGACCGGTAACTCTTTGTGTTCGGATCGCCGTAGAGATGCGCACGGTTTTCGGCACGGATGGCGGCGAGGACTCGGATCACGTTGTACGTGCCGAACTCCAGGCCGATCGAACGGAAGTCGCGGTCGGCAAAGCGTTGGTTCATCCAGTCTGTGAACAAGCCTGACGCGCTGTACGCAGTGCCGTCGGGTTCGATCAATGTCTCAACGGCTTCTTCATCAAACGTGGAGTTGTACCAGGAGAGCGTCGATGAGTCGGGCCGTTCGTTGACGAGTATCTTGTAGCCACCGAATTTGCCGAGCCCGCTGTGAATATCAATCAGAATGGCGCGCTGGGCGACACCCAACCACCGATCGCAGTATTCACTCACGATTTCCATCGACGTGCTTGATTCGTGTCCCCCAAAGAACAGGCCGCTGGGGTATTCATATTGACCTTGGGCGACGGCTTGCTTCAGCGTATCGAGACCGTGTCGCCAGATCAGCCACAGGCACTTGGCAGTGAAGAACTCACGCTTGGGTGCCGATTTCGGATTCAGGAATGAATCGAACAAGCGATACGCGTCAGCGGCACCCCGATACATCTCACCGCCCGCAAGAAAGTTCCGGTTGAGGTCGACGCCGTCCTCGTTGAAGCGTCGTCGTTCGGCGAACCCAAACGGATTGACCGCATGAACCAGAACGTATCGAGCCGAGAGGCGCTTTTCGGCCCGAAGCTGATCCAACAAAGCGAGCTGGATCGCAGAACCGAGAAATCCTTCCACGCCATGGACGCCCGATGAGATGATCACGACCGGACCCGTTTCTGGACCGACGGTTACGACATCAATCGTGAGTGAATCATGATCACGCGCCAGCACGGGATGGCTGACGAGGTCGGCATCGAGTCGGCGCGCGGATTCCCGAAACCGGCGACGCGCGGTGTCGTAGTCAGCAGAGAAATAGGAATCTTCCATCGGAAAGGATCCGCGCGGAGTGGTATCGCTTTCGTCAGCCGGAACACCCCTGTCGCGAAAGTTGTTTTCGCGGTTCGAGCCGAGTTGGCGAGGGAACGACAGGGATCGATGGGGATGTCCGGCTCGTTCGGTTTCGGCAGACTTTACCGCTGCCGAGACCACTCCGTTCCTATCCTTTGTACTCGCTCGCGCTGCTTGGTGTTGAAGTGTCAGAGAAAATCGCGTCACGCGGGTTCACGTCCGTGTAGCTATGATGACGGCATCCCGCCTCCTTCCCCAGCCCGAGTCCCCATTCGATGCAGACAAAACGGCACCTGATTCTCCTCGTCGCGCTGGCCTTTTGCTCGAGCGCATCGGCCAAAGAGCGTCCCAACATCCTTTGGCTTTTCGCCGAAGACACTTCGCCATGGATGGGCTGCTACGGCTACGACGTCAATCGAGGTCAAACGCCGAACATTGATGGGCTTGCCGCGCGCGGCGTTCGCTTTTCTCGAGCATTCGTTCCCGCCCCGGTCTGTTCCGCGTGTCGGTCGGCGATGATGGGCGGGCGGAGCCAAATTCGCTTCAACGCGCACGAGCATCGTTCCAGTCGTGGCCCGGCAAAGCTGAATCTGCCCACCGGTATGAAGCTGCTGCCGCAACTGGTGAAGGAGAGTGGGTACTTCACGTTCAACTTAGGCAAGGACGACTACAACTTTGTCTGGGACCAAGCAGCCACCTATTCGTTGCAAAAGAAAAACCGCGCGGACATTCCCTGGGATCAGTTGAAGCAGAACCAGCCGTTCTTTGGACAGATTCAAACCGCCGGTGGAAAAAACAACACCAACAAGTTTCCTCAGGACCGCAAGGCGGATCCCGCGACGGTGACCGTGCCGCCCGACTATCCGCAGAACCAACTCTACCGAGAGGTCGTCGCGCAACACTGTGACGCGATTCGAAAAGACGACGACTTCATCGGAACGGTCCTCACCGGATTGAAAGAAGCCGGGCTCGAGGACAACACGATCGTCGTGTACTTTTCCGATCATGGTGCAAACAACCTGGTGCGACACAAACAAATGCCGACTGAGGGTGGGCTGCATGTTCCCTTCGTGATCGCGGGGCCGTCGCCGTGGGTGCCATCGCCATCGGTCCGCGATGATCTTGTCAACATGCTGGATCTGTCTGCGCAAACACTGAAGTGGGCGGGCGTAAAGAAGCCCAACTGGTATGAAGGGCAGGCGCTCTTCGATGAAGTGGTCGTCCCGCGCGAGTTCGTCGCTGCGGCAAAAGATCGACTCGATCATACGATCGATCGGGTCCGAACGATTCGTACGCATCGATTTCGTTACACGCGAAATTACAAGCTGGATCGAATCCTTCTCCAGCCGCAGTACCGAGACAATCGCGACTTCGTCAAAAATCTCCACGAACTGTATGCCAGTGGAAGCCTCGCGCCCAAGCTGACTGAGATCTACTTCGGTGAGCGACCCGCCGAAGAATTCTACGATGTGATTGCCGACCCGAGTCAGGTCAACAACTTGATCCGCGATCCGGCGTATGCCGCCGAGATCGAGCGGCATCGGACGTTGCTCGCGGGCTGGTTGTCGAAGGGCGATAGCGGAGTCGGTGAAGAATCACTTGAAGAGATGAAGTACCAGGGCCAGGATCACAAATGGGGCCGAGCCGTCAATCCCGAATACGAAGTGGTTCGAACCGATAGCGATGGCGATGGACTGTCGGATGACTGGGAGCGGATCAACGGACGCGACGCGAGCGACGGTCGGCTACGGTTTGAGTTCAATAACGGAGGTTGGCAAACCGAAGGATGGGAGGCCACTGATCCCGCTTTGGGTAACATTGCCGGTCGACTCGGCTTTCTCGATTTTGTGTTGACCCGCGGTGAGGGTGCGATCCGACGTAGGGGGCTTCGGCTAGACGCCGCAAGCAATCACGGCACTCTCAAGCTGGGACTGAAGTGCGACAAGGGCGTGCGAGTCACGCTCAAGTGTGGCGGCGAAGCGATCCAATCAACGACGTGCGAGTCGGAAGGATCTCAAAGTGTGTCCTTCGACACCCACGCGTGGACCAAACCCGTGACGGAGATTGAGCTTGGGTTTGAGGGCGCCGACGGAACGGTGATTGAGATCGATTCAATACGAGTCGAGTGATCGGCTTTGACAGAATCAAGCGAGGCGCCGACACGGATCCTGGTTGTTGATTCCATCCGCTTTCATCATGTGAAGGACGCCGAACCTCGCGGCGTGATGCTCGGGGCTAGTTCGTCTTGCCCTTGGCAACCATTTTGCCCCAACTGTCACGGAGGGGCACGATGCGGTTGAAGACGAGCCCATTGTCGCTACTGTCGCGATCCACGACGTAGTAGCCGAGACGTTCGAATTGGAATCGATCATCGACTTTGGCTCGTTTGATCTCCGGTTCGGCGAGAGCTTCGACAATCGACAGCGAGTCAGGATTGAGGTGGTCGAGAAACGTTTGCCCTTCTTCGGTGGCATTGGGGTTTTCCACGGCGAACAAGCGGTCATAGTTCCGGACCTCGACGGGAACGCAGTGTTCGGCGCTCACCCAGTGAATCGTGCCTTTCACTTTACGGCCCGAGTTGTCTTCGCCACTCTTGGTTTCGGGATCGTAAGTGCAGAGGATCTCCACGACGTTGCCCGAGTCATCTTTGACCACGTCGTGACAGTCGATGATGTAACCGCTTCGCAACCGTACGGCACCGCCTTTCTTCAAGCGGAAGAATTTTCGGGGCGCTTCCTCTTTGAAATCGTCCTTGCCGATGAAGAGCGTACCGGAGAAGGGTACTTTGCGAGTCCCCGTCGCTTCGTCTTCGGGGTTGTTGGTCGCATCCATCATCTCGACATTGCCTTGAGGCCAATTGGTGATTGTCAATTTGATGGGGTCGAAGACAACCATCCGTCGCTCGGCGGTACGGTTGAGGTGTGCGCGAACGGAGTTTTCCAGTCGCACGACGTCGATGGTGCTGTTGAACTTTGCAACGCCGACATCGGTTGCAAAATCGCGAACGGACTCGGGCGTATAGCCGCGACGGCGCAGGCCACTGATGGTGGGCATCCGCGGATCGTCCCAACCGTTGACGTGGTTTTCTTTGACGAGTTGGAGCAGTTTGCGTTTGCTCATCACGGTGTAGGTGATGTTCAAGCGCGCAAATTCGATTTGTCTGGGATGATGAATCTCGAGGGAATCGCAATACCAATCGTAGAGCGGTCGATGGTGTTCGAACTCGAGCGTGCAGATCGAGAACGTGATTCCTTCGATCGAATCACTTTGGCCGTGCGCCCAGTCATACATGGGGTAAATGCACCACTTGTCGCCCGTCCGATGATGATGGGCACGCATGATTCGATACATCACCGGATCGCGCAGATTCATGTTGGGCGATGCCATGTCGATCTTGGCGCGGAGCGTGCGGCTTCCGTCGTCGAATTCGCCGGCCTTCATTCGACGAAACAGATCGAGGTTTTCATCGGCGGCGCGATCGCGAAACGGGCTGTTCTTGCCTGGCTCGGTGAGCGTCCCGCGATACTCGCGGGTTTGTTCCGCATCGAGATCGCAAACGTACGCCTTGCCTTCGGTGATCAGTTTTTCGGCCCACTGGTAAAGTTGGTCGAAGTAGTCGCTCGCGTAGTGCAACTCGTTCCACTGAAAACCGAGCCAGCGGACGTCGTCCTGGATTGATTTGACGTATTCCGTCTCTTCCTTCGAAGGATTCGTATCGTCGAAACGAAGGTTGCACGTTCCGTCATAAGCTTTGGCGAGTCCAAAGTTGAGGCAAATGGACTTGGCGTGCCCGATGTGCAGGTACCCGTTGGGTTCGGGTGGAAAGCGGGTGGCGACTCGGCTCGCTTTGCCGGCTTCGAGGTCACCGTCGATCGCCTGTTCGATAAAGTGTTTCGAGGGTTTGGATGGTTCGGAGTCTGCGCCGGCGGGCGTATCACTCATTTGGAGTCCGTTTCATTCAGTGAGCGCACGAAGTTGATGAGATGCCAAATGTCGTTTTTCTCGTAGCTTCCCGCAACATGAGTTGCCTTTGGCATTGGTGAGCCATCGATGCCTTGGGAGATCCGTCGGTAGAGGTCTTCGGGCGAATCGCCGCCGCGAAACAGGCCTTCGGTGAAATTCCGGGGCAATGCATTTCGTGGGGGCAGTGCGCCGCGCGCCATCAGTGGAATCAGGGAATCGGTGTCTTCGGGCTTCAGTCCGATCCGCGACGTCCAGTCTTTCGTCCAATCGTCATAGTCATTGGTTTGTCCATCGCCGAGTCCTTTGGCTCCATGGCATTTGCTGCAGGATGCGTCTTTGCCCGTGAAGACGGCGCGGCCGCGGGCGACCGATTGGGCGAGCGCTTCGCTTTGGTCGCCTTGGCTGAGCGAGACAAAATCCGCGAAGGATTGGGAAACCGGGATGTCGGCCGGAGGTTGGGGAACTTCAACGACTCGGTCTTCGGCCTCGAGCCACGCGTCGGCGATGTCTGCGAGGTATTCCGACGCGTAACCCATCGATTCGTCGTAGACTTCGATTCGGCTTGCGCATTCATCGGCCGCCGCTTCGGCCGCGTCGGCGG
>JBCBLJ010001009.1:0-2612 GCA_038520195.1 Planctomycetota bacterium | reverse complement strand
CTTGAGTATGCCAGTCGTGAGGATCAAGCCAAGTTCGCGATCGTGCAGGGTGGGCTCGACGTCGAACTTCGAGTCCAGTGTTCCCGTGAGCTGTCGAACATGGACTTCGAAGGCTTCGCCGTTGGCGGTTTGAGTGTGGGGGAAGCCCCCGAAGAAATGTATCGAATCACCGCCGCGACGACGCCGGAGCTGCCAAAGAACAAACCACGGTATCTGATGGGGGTTGGCCGCCCGATCGACCTGCTCGAGAGCGTGCTGCGGGGAATCGATCTTTTCGATTGCGTGATGCCGACACGAAACGGCCGCAACGGGTTCGCGTTTACCGACGCCGGCCCGATCAAAATTCGTAACGCGGCACATCGAAACGATTCTTCGCCGCTGGAGGAAGGCTGCCCTTGTTTCGCGTGCACGCGTCACAGCCGAGGTTACCTCCGTCACTTGTTTGTCGCCAAGGAAATGCTTGGGCCCACGCTATTGTCACTTCACAACCTGACGTACTACCAACGGCTCATGCGTGGTGTTCGCGACGCGATCGAGGGCGATACACTGGCAGAGTACATCGCGGAAAAGAAACGTGGGTGGGGGATGTTATGAAACAAATCATTGCGGTCGTGCGGCCACACCTCGCCGAGCGTTTACTTGAAGCGCTCAAACGCGCTCCACTGGAAGCGATCACCGTGAGCGAGGTGAAAGGTTACGGTCGACAGAAGAGCTACTTGGACGAGTATCAACAAACCGAATTCGCGGAGGCATTTTTGCCTAAAGTCGAGATCACGATGTGGGTCGCCGAATCACGCTACGAAGAGACGTTGGAAAAGGTTGTGACGGTCGCACGGAGCGGACGGATCGGAGACGGAAAAGTATTCGCGTTGCCCGTGGAAGTCTTTCAGTAACCAAGCCTGACCGAGACGCCGGTGTCGAGACATCGAGCGCAATTAATTCGCGGATTCGAGTCAGAGCACCTAGGCGCATCGCACACGATTGACGATAACAACGTCGCGGGATGGAGCAGCCCGGTAGCTCGCGAGGCTCATAACCTCGAGGTCGTCGGTTCGAATCCGGCTCCCGCAACTCTCGATCGCTTTCGAGCGATCCGAAAAGCTCTGGGCCATCGACGGAAGCTCACCGTCGATGGCTTTTTTCGTAAGCAAGGCCCATCAGGCCGCTTCATGCTCCATCATGTTGGGCGAGCGTCCGAAGTGCCGTTTCGGTGATCTCGTCGACGAATCGATTGAGCTTCCAATGGTCGGGCGACCAACCCGTTAGAAAGCGCGCGAAGTCAGCCCACGCGATCGGATACAACGCGCGCCATTCGGCTTCGACCGCATCGGCGTCGATCTTGACGTCTCGATCGGAGAGGGCGATTCGCAGCTGCTGAAAGTACCACTGCAGAAGTTGCTCTTGCTGCTCGGCGGCATCAGCCCCATCAAGACAGCTGCTGATGAAGTACGCGACATCCTTCATACCACAACCACGACCGACATATTGGAAGTCGACTGCCGCGACTCGATTCGCGTTGGATTCGCTGAAGCAAAAGTTTGCCAACTTCGCGTCTCCGTGGAGCACGGTTTGGTATGTCGCTTCATTGAGCCGATGATCGATCGCCTTTGCGGCTCGCTTCAACATTCCCTCCGGCATTGCTTCGTACTCATCGGTCCGCGTGGCCAGATGCCAGTACGTCCCGATGGGCCAAAGCCCTTCGCAGGGGTCGCCCATGAACGTCGCGTGAAAATTGGCGAGCCAGGAGAGACAGCTACAGATGTTCAAAGCGCTGGCATCGCCTTTTCGTTTTGCGAACCCCGCAAAGTCAAGGTCTTCTAAGACCATCACCCGGCCACTGTTATCCAAGTTCTCATGGAAAGCGATCAGACTTGGAACCCGACAGGATGCATCGCACTTCTTCGAAAACGACTCATAGAAACGCGTCTCGACCTCGTACGAATGGACCTTCCGTCGGTGTGAGTTTTCGCCTCCCCAGCCACGGCGATTGGGTCGCGCCCCGGAAAGGTCCACGTGTTTAATGACGACGCGTTCACCCTCCCGAGCGGGCGACGCTAGCAACAGTGTTGCTCGTTGGATCACGCCATAACCGCTCCAAAGACTCTGAATCACCTCTCCGAATTCGACGGACCGCGCCCCTGTGATCCGCGTGATGGTGTCGGAAAGTTCGTTCTCGCTCAAGTCTGTCTCGCCCGATGGAATCGAACCGTTTGAAAGGCGGCTGTCGCGCAACTCGGCATTCAAACTACCAAGAGACTCGGTACCATTCGACCGCTGGAAAGATTTTGCCGGAAAGCTTGAGCAGACGGTCGTTGGGATCGCACCAAGAGGATCCTTTTCGCAACAATATCCGACACGAGGTCGGGTGGCGATCGTAAGCCGCCCTGAATTGAATCCAACATGATCGATGGCTTGAAATGACAGAGGAGCCCCCCGAGGAAAACGGCGACGGACAGACCGACGAGACGGCGGCGAGCGAGACCGTGGGGAAACCGGTCGACACAACCGATCTCATTGAGGGCTATCATGCGACCGCGGAATGGATCCGATTTGCGGATGCCAAAGCCGCGGTCGTCCTGACAGTCGGAGCCGCAGTGAGCGGCTTGGTCGTG
>JBCBLJ010000980.1:0-2754 GCA_038520195.1 Planctomycetota bacterium | reverse complement strand
CTCGAATCCTGACTTCTGCGCTGGAGAATCGTCAACGACTTCGGTGATAAGCAAGCCTTCGTTTTCATAAAGACGTAGTTGGGATCGAAGTGCGTCACCGGGTTGTTCGACTTGAACGCCGATCAGATACGGTTGCTCGGGTCGTGCGAGCAGACTTCCTGGAACCTTGATTTGCATTTTCTTTCCGCCACGAATGAAGACAAGCGCGGCGGGCTTCTCACGATCCTCTTCGACGGATCCTTGAATCTTTGCGGGTTCATTGACAGAGATGGTGTTGACCGTCAAAAGAACATCACCAGGTTTGACCAGTTCGCCTTCCGAGTCCACGGCGCTAACGATCACGGCGGCTTGATCCCCGATGGGAAGATGCGATCGGATGAGATCGCTGCCCAATGGTACAAAGGTCACGGAGCCGATCCGATGCGCCGACGAGTGAGCAGCGGCTTCGGAATAGGCCGTCGAATACGCCAACTGTAGGAAGGATGCCGGTTCCTTGCCGTTGACCATCAAGTCGACCGCGATGGGATTGGAAGTGTGACATGAGGTACAAGCCGTGTTCATGGCGTGCGCCGCACTCAATCCGTACACTGAGTTCATTCCGTGCGCGAAATTCACCCTATGCGCCGGGTTCATCCCATGCGTTATATCGGTCGTGTATGCCACGACCGCATCCTTGTCGCCACCCTGCGACGGGGGCGGCGCGTTCTGAGCAGACAGTGCGGATGGCACCAACGCGGCCAATGCCAACATCGTTGTGAATCGAATCACGATTTCGTTCCTTTCTTAAAAGACCTGTTGCCCGACGTATTGGTACGTCAGGTCATCAATCGGAATGGTGAACGTGTCACCGGAGTCGAATTGCATGGAGACCAGTCGCCTTGCCGGCGTGACCTGCCATCCGGAACGCGCCAACACGCGCGCGAGTCGTTCATCGATGCGCGGCGGGTTTGCGGCGAGCCATTGTTCGCTGGCGGAACCGTCAAAAACGGGAAGCCTCGTGATACCGACGCGGCTCCGCCAATGCACGTAGCCGACGATGCCCTGTTCGTTGCTTCCAGCCTGTTGGGCGTTGGAGTTCCCGGCACCCTGCACGCTGCCTACGGCCAAGTCGCTACCGACGCGCGGTATCAGGACCGGTGCGTTCGAGCTTGAATGAGAGAGTGTCTTGGCCAGTTGATTTTCCGTCGACAGTGAGGCGCGGGAGGATTCCGTTTGCGAAGAAGCATGTCTCCGACCGGCGACGAGGCCGAACGAGAAAATCGCTAGGAAGACCGCGGCAAGGCCGATGACTCGACCGAGCGATTCGATCGACCGCTTGCGAACGAGTTGAGGCGATGACGCGACCACGGACTCACGCGGTTGCGTCGCGCCAGCGCGGTCTTCGGCGATCACGGCACCGACAGCCGAGTGCACCTTCCTTTGCTCCATGAGCGCAAACGCGGCTTCGCGCCACCGCGCCGGCTGGGCATCCAACTCATCGATCAATTGATACCGTTGGTCCGACGACAGTTCGCCCTCGGCCAACAATTCGATCCGCTCGCTCAACGTGAAGTCAGCCATCATTCTCAGCCTCGAACTGGAATTCGCTTACCAACAATTGCCGGAGCCGCTTCCGAGCTCTCAGCAACCGTGATTGAATCGTGGTTTCGGTCACGCCCATCACCTGAGCGATCTCTTTGCATGAAAAGTCCTCGCCATATTTCATCGCCAGCACTTCCTGATCGCTGGGTTTCAATCGTCCGAGTGCGTCGCGCACCTGTCCGGTGGTTTCACCGGCGCAGATCCATTGAACGCACGATGGTGAATCGACCTCGGGAATGTCCCGATGAAAATTCTGCAGCTTCCGCCGATCTCGAGCTTGGTTGCGGCGAAACAACATCACCTGCCGGACCGCGACCCGATAAAGCCAGTGTTTCCCGCATTCGGGCTCGCGAAAATCGACGTCAGATCGGACGGCCGCGACGGCGACCTCCTGCATCACGTCCTCGGCATGCGCCGTGTTGCCCAGCCGCGAGTAGACGACCAGCCAAAGCCAACGGCGATTGTCGACGAGCACGGTGGATGGGTTCATGGGCGTTTCGCTGAGGGTGACAACCCATAAGTTGCCAGAACGCCGCTGCCATCACCAGAAAAGAGAAAAGATTTTTGGAGCCGACCTCAATGGTGCCTGCGCCAGCAGGACCGATGTTCCGACCGTCGAGACCGCATCACGAAGTCGCGGCGACCATCTGCCCTCGGCCCGAATTGCCGGACCCCTCGCGCCCGCAGGCGCGTCGAAGGAAAACCTCGTGATCTACGCCAGCAATTGCGTCAACGCTTCCGCTTTGACCAGCTCCCGAGGTTGATTGAGGTGGTTGTAGACGATCGTTTCGGGATGAATCCCGAAACTGTGGTAGATCGTCGCCAGCAGTTCTGACGGGTGGACCGGATCCTCCAGCGGTGCAGACGCCGTCTTGTCACTCTTGCCGTGAACGTAGCCGCGTCGTGTCCCGGCGCCGGCCATGACGGCCGTGTAGCAGTACGGCCAGTGATCGCGCCCATCGTCGGAGTTGTTGTTGCCACTGGTGCTGACGCCGCGTTGTGGGCTGCGTCCGAACTCGCCGACGGCGACGACGAGCGTGTCTTCCAACATGCCACGGTCATCCAAGTCTTGGATCAGACCCGACAAACCGGCATCGAGCATCGGCGCCGACTGATCCTTCATTCGCTTGCTGAGTCCGGAGTGATGATCCCAGGAATGGTTGTCGCTGTTGG
>JBCBLJ010000720.1:0-4340 GCA_038520195.1 Planctomycetota bacterium | reverse complement strand
CTCGGTTTGACGTTGCCCGCCAGCGGGGCGGATTCATTCAAGGAGAAACGCGAGAAAATGGTGGAAACCCGTGTGGCGTCAGCGGGCGTCACCAACACGCGGGTCTTAGAGTCGATTCGAACCACGCTGCGTCACGAGTTTGTACCCGCCAGTCAGCGGCCTCGAGCTTACTACGACATGGCGTTGCCGATCGGGAGTTCACAAACGATTAGCAGCCCGTTCATCGTGGCTTCGATGACCGAATCGCTTGATCCTCAGCCAACCGACAAAGTCCTCGAGATCGGAACTGGCAGTGGGTATCAAGCCGCGGTGCTCAGCCCGCTGGTCGATCACGTCTACACGATTGAAATCGTGCGCGAGTTAGGTGAGAAAGCGGCCGACACACTCGCTCGGCTGGACTACGAAAACGTCTCCGCCCGCGTCGGCGATGGTTTTCTGGGCTGGCCCACCGCGGCCCCCTTCGACAAGATCATCGTCACCTGCAGTCCCGAGTCGGTCCCCCAGCCACTGATCGACCAGTTGCGCGAAGGAGGCGTGATGATCATCCCTGTCGGCGAACGCTATCAGCAGACGCTCTATCGGATGGTGAAGACGAAGGGAAAGCTTGAACGCGAAGCACTTCGACCGACGCTCTTCGTTCCGATGACTGGTGAGGCCGAAGACGGTCGAAAGGTCTTGCCCGATCCGGCGAAACCGATCGCGGTCAACGGCGAATTCGAAGTCTTACCGACCGACGAAGAGAAAGAAATCGTCGACTTCGTGCCCGGTTGGTATTACGGTCGCCAAGTCAATCAACTCCAGCGTTCGCACGACGGCGTGACCGCACCGCATGGCAAGCGTTTCGTCCGCTTCCAAAACGAAACTCCCGGACGCAACTCGCATCTGCTTCAAGGCATCGCGATCGATGGGAGCGAAGTCTCGCGGATTCGTCTGAGTTGCACCGTGAAGACTCAAGACATCAAAAAGGGGCCGGCCAGCGACGCCATGCCAGCCGTCGCCATCACGCTCTATGACGAACTTCGCCGCGACCTCGGAACGTTCAGCTTGGGACCGTTTCGAGGAACGCGCGACTGGAAAACACACAGTCGCCTGATTCGCGTCCCCATACGAGCCCGCGAAGCCATCCTTCGAGTCGGATTGTTCGGCGCGACAGGAGTCGCGGATTTTGACGGCGTCAGGCTCGAAGTGAAGTAAGTCAGGTTCAACGCAAGCGCGCGTAGCGACGACCAACGAGGCTTAAAGCCGCGCCTGCGGGTCGACCCAGACGAATGCCTTGAGAGAAATCCTCGCAGCGGCAGCCACGCCAATCCCGAACGCAGCTCCCAGCGGTGCAAGGACGGGTTGCGCAAACGCGAGCAAACCGGCGCCGATGTTGGCCGTCCGATCGTTCAAGATGTGTGTCGCATACCAAATGGAGAACCAAGGCGTCGCCGCCGCAAGCAGACATCCTAAGACCGCCATCCAGAAAATGCCATACTTGCGATGGACACGTACCCACAACAACAGGATGGCGATCGTTACGACGGCCGGCATGACCGCGATGGTGAAAAACATGCTAGCTCTCGAACGCCCGCCCGATCGATCGTATGCCGAATCCGTACGCCCTCCCGACCCGGCCCGAGAACGGAAACCCGCGCCGAAGTCGCCGATGCTCAGCGACCGTCTCGCGATTTGGCTGTTTGGTGGCTACATGGTGTCTCTGGCACTGCTTTGGTGGTGGATCGGCGGTTAAGAATGAACGGGATTCACAAGCGAGAGAGAAAACATCGTTGCGTCACGTTCAGCTTGCGAGATCGTGTGAGGCGAATTGCTCATTGCCGTCAAACACGTTTTCGCCGTCTTCGCCCAAAGCGTCATAGCGACGTTCGGCCTCTTGCTCGGAGATCATTCCATAGACCAAATCCACCAGGACGCGAGCTTCTTCGCTGAATCCCGTTGTGTCAGCGATCTGTTTGGCTCGATCGTAACTGGCTTGCTTGAAAATCTTCATCACGTTGGTCGCGATGAGAGCCCCGACAAGGAACACTGACGCTGCACCAAAGATACCGATTTGGTCCCACCGAGGTCGATTGTCCATCGCGAACGCCAGGGTAAACAGGACCGCGAGTACTGACGCGATCACCAGCCCCGCGCGAAGCCATGCCAAAAGGATCGACTTCCCGCTCAGCGCCACGGGGGCTCCGTGCCAGGTGTTGCCCTGTTTGCTAACGATGAACTGGCTGCTTGTCGGAATTAGCGGGAAATAGTAGAGGTGTCCAAACTTTGTCGCGACGTGCCCCATCCCGGGGATTTCGTCCGTTTTTCCGTACAACCCCGATCCCCAAACAATGAACATCTTCTCCTCTCCAAATGCGAAATGTGCCCGCCCGAATCATAAAGACATTTCCCGCGTGTGTTTGGGTTCACACAGAAACTTCATCTGGGATTTTTCGCATTTGTTCCGAACGTAAAACGTGACCAAATGAAAAGCAAAATGAGTGCTATTCCGACCATCAATGCGATCACAACCGCAATGCTCTTGATGAAGGTGTTCGAAGAGACTCCAGGCGAGTAAGCCCTGGTTCGTTGTTTGGGCTTGGGATCCGTCGTGATCGCCGTTGGCGGCGATTCCCGGTACTTTTCGTTGAAACGCACATCGACGGCCTCACCCGCCGCGATCCACCGCTTTTCATCCGCGACGACTTCTCGGAACCAAGCGTCCCCGTCCGCCAATTCCTTTCGAAAGTCCTCCGCGATCGACTCCTCCGTAATTTCGTTATCCAGCGTCGCTTGAAAAGAGCTGATTGTCCACGAGATCGCTTGGCTTGCCATTTCTTCGTAGCGTTTTTTGGCCGAAGCATCTTTGGCATTCCGAGCGGCGCTTCTATATGCGCGATAGGCGAGCTGGTTCGACCCCAGCTTCAATTGCAGATCGCCCAGCACCTCCAGCAGAACGGGCGAGTCGTGGCGAGAAAACCGCATCATGCCGAGGATTCCGTTGGTCGCCTCCTTGGTTTGCTCGAATGTGAGCGACTCTTCGGAACCCTCAGCGAGTTCCTTTCTGAGAAACTCCAGCCATGTCGGTCCGTCATCGCCGCGAAGCGGCAACGCCAAACCGCTCTCAGTTGATCGGGAAAGGACATATTTGACCAGGATCACCTGGTACTTCTCGCGGCCGAAATGAGCCTCCGGGTTGACTTCAATCGCGCGTTCGATGAACACCAATCCGTCGGTTAGCTTTCCGCTGTGAATCAAAAAGGTCCCAAGGTTCGCCAGCGATTCGTAGCGATCAGGGTTCCTCTCCAATTGTTCTTTCGCCACGGCAATGGCTTCGTGGTACCGACCGAGTTTCTCATGAGACACCGCTACATCGTCAAGCAGCCGGTCGTCGGTCCTGTTGAGTTCGAGTTTGGCGAGTCGATCCTCGAGTCGCCACTGATAATACTCCTGGCTGTGCCTCGGAAACTTTCCAACAATCAATTCCAAGACGGATGGGAAGCGAGAACGTTCTTGCAAGAGCGTCTCCGTATCCCAATCGCACGCCTGCGAACAACGCGAAAGCACGAGCAGAAGTGTGACGCATCCGATTCTCAAGGCGTGCCTGATGTGAAATCGCATTCCAGGTACTCCGTCCGTTCCGGGTCGCGGAAGGTCAGCTGAAGCGGCTAAAACGGGTCGCCAAGTTTTCTGCTCAATCCTGAGCGGCAATCTTGAGCAAGAGAACGAGTATGAAGGGCATGACATCCGACCGGGATCGCTTGATAACGTTTTGCCGAACACTCGAACCCTCGCAGTCCAGACATGCTACGCGATCCGCGACGGCCAAGTTCAGACCGTTTGTTTTCTCCGAACGTCGCCCCCAATCGGCTCAAACGGGAGGCTATCGACCGAGTCGGATTGAGTAGACTGAGTCACCGTCAACACACGCATTGGACCGAGGCCGAACCGCGACAATGAATGAAACTAGCTTTCTCCGATTGATGCTTTTTGTCGTCCTTCAAGCGATTCCCATCGGCATCGTCACGGCCGACGAGGGTGTGCTTGCCGGGCTTGAGAAGCTGCTTGCTCAGGAAAAAAAGCCGTTTGTGATTGTTGAGGCGAGCGGCGAAGGCAGTGTCATTCTAGGGCAGGGCGTCGTGATTTCTCCCGAAGGTCATGTGCTCACCGCCGGCCACATCAGTTGGGACAAAGCCAACCGGCGTTTCGCGGATCGCTTTCGAGTCAGTTTTCGCGGGCCTTCGAAGGGCTTGCCCAAGGGGAACGTCCATTCGCACAAGATCATCTATCGGGACCGCGAAAACGCGGAGTTCCTCGAGCGATATTATTCGGCCAAGTGGAAGAAAGCCGATGACTCGCGTTTT
>JBCBLJ010001031.1:0-2424 GCA_038520195.1 Planctomycetota bacterium | reverse complement strand
TTATTCCCAAGCCGCAATGGTCTTTCAGTGGTGATGGCCGTCGAACTGACAAAACTTCGATTTCACAACGGTGGGTACTGCTGGCAAAGCGTCTACCTTTCCGGCGTCCCGAGTTTTGTCAGTTCGACGGCCATCACCACTGAAAGACCATTGCGGCTTGGGAATAACCGGCCGAAGTACCGAGCACCATCACAGGGTCGCCGCGTCGAAGTCTTTCGGCACGATTCAATTGGTCAAACATCATTGGAATTCCCGCCGCAGCGATGTTTCCGAACTCATGAACGCCGACATGATAACGTGACGACGGAAGATCGAGTGTCCGACGGACAGCTTCGACGGCGCTCGGTGAGGCTTGATGTGGAACGACCTGTAGCCTTGCGATTTCATCGGCATCGAGTTCGCTGAGCACTGCTTTCACCATCGGTGGCAACAATCGCCGCGCGACTCGAAAGACCGCGGGGCCATCCATCGTGAAGCGGTAGTCTCCATCGCGTGCGGGTGTGTAATCGAATGGTGGAAGATGCTGGCTGCCGCCGTCGATGCGGCAAAGAGCGAGGTGTTCGGCATGAGTTTCGTGTCGATAAAGAAGCGTGGGGCGCGATGCTTCGCCTCGGAGCACCATCGCCGCGGCACCATCGCCGAGCAATGCCGCGCTTTCGCGCTGCTCCCAATTGACGGCTGCGAGTGTCCGTTCAGACGTTACCAACAAGATGTGTCGGCAACGCTCGGCTTGAAACAGGGCGTTAGCAACGTTCAGACCGACGATCGACCCGAGGCAAGTGCTTTGCAAGTCGATGCAGGGGATGCCAAACGCTTCCGCACCGATGGCGGCTTGTAGGTGGCTGGCGTTATTGGGAATGGGTCGGTACTTCGAGGTGCTGCAATCGATGATGTAATCGACCTCGGACCAGCCAACGTCCGCGTTTTTCATCGCCGCACCAACCGCCGACGCCCCCATCGAGATCAGGTCGTCGGGGGGCTCGCACTCGTATCGGGACTCGACGCCGGTGTGCTCCAGCGTCCAGCCGCTGCCGGCACCCATGCGTCGATCGACTTCCGCGGCCGTTATCCGTCTTGGCGGAAGGTAGCTGCCGGTGCCGACGATTCGGAAAGATTGTCCAGTACCCAATTGGTTGCGATTCCGAGGACGGTAGGATTCTGCCAATAACCGAGGTGCCCGAGTCCATCGATCGAGTGATCGCAGTTTGGCGTAAACCAGCGCGCGATCCAATCCCGACGTCCCAGGATTTTCGTTGCGTCCCATCGGCTCGTACCGAAACGGACAGCGCCAAGTGCCAACACGTGTACCCGTGACGGGTCACGCGTTTCGAGTGAGTCGATCAACTGATATCCGCAACTGCCGGTAATCAAGAAGAGCCTCTCGGTGGAATCACAGAGCGCTCGCCAGTGCGGTTTTGCGTTCTTCTTGTAATCTCGCGAGAGGCTTCCGACAAACTGGTGGGTGTTGTTGAGACTCGCTCGGATCAAGCTCGGGTCGTGTTGTGGTTTGGGTGTTGGAAAAAACGGAAAATTGCATCGTACCTTACACGTGTCCGGTACCGGCAAGGCATCGAGAAACTGATGCTGCGCCGGCGAGAGGTCCGTGGACCGCGGATTGCTGAGACCCGTGACGATCGCCACTTTGTATGCGGTGGTCTCGTGATTCGTTGGCGGGTGACGCAGCAGCTTCATGATCGAGGCTCCGCGGATTCAAAACGTAGGCCCTTGTGGAGACGAATCCGGCGGCCGCGCCAAACGATGGACGAGTTCAAGAGGGCCGAAAGCGTTTGGAATGGCTGCAACAGCTCCGCGAGCAGCGAGGCGACGAAGCCAAATCGATCACTCGGGGCGCCCGCGAAACGCCGCAGGGCGATCAGCAGGCAATGGCGCATCACGATCACCAGCAAAAACGCAACCGCAGACAGCCAATGAAGCATCGCCAACGGAATCGCCACCAACAATAGAAACGGTGGAAGTGCAAGCATCATGACCAAGTAGGCCTGTCGTTGGATGGACTGGTCACGCGCCAGCAGAATGCCGAACACCATCCAACGGTGCATCATCCGCCAGTATTCCGCGAACGAATCGATACTCGTCGAGACCCGTTGAAAAGTGACGCCCTGAGTGACCGTCCAGCGATTCGCGGTGACGTGGCGGTGCAGGGCATAGTCGTCGCAGAGTCCGTTCAGGATGGGAGCGAATCCGCCGATCGAACGTAGTTTCGCCGCCTCCAACACATAAAACATCCCGTTGAGACTCATCGGTCGGAAAAGCAACAGGGGCGGCAGGTAGGTGGTGATCGACTGCGAGTTGACAAAATGCGCGAGCAATCCGCCCCACCAGCCGCTCCTGTTGCTTTTCCGACCGATGAGTCTCAACGGGATGTTTTATGTGTTGGAGGCGGCGAAACTACGTTCGATCGGC
>JBCBLJ010001094.1:0-2123 GCA_038520195.1 Planctomycetota bacterium | reverse complement strand
CCCGATCGAGATCCCAAAGTTCCTCGAGAAGCTTGGTGAGGGATACGACGTTGTGAGCGGTTGGAAGCAGAAACGCAAAGACGCCTTGGACAAAACGCTGCCGAGCAAGGTGTTCAACAGCTTGGTCAGCCGGTTGACGGGCGTCCGGTTGAACGATCACAACTGTGGATTCAAAGCCTATCGATTAGCGGTGACCAAGGATGTCGTGCTGTACGGGGAACGACATCGGTTCGTTCCGGTGCTCGCCGCGGCACGCGGCTGGCGGATCGGCGAAGTGCCGGTGGTGCACCACGCTCGCGAATTCGGACGCTCGAAGTATGGATTTGAGCGACTCGCAAAAGGTTTTCTCGATCTGCTGAGCGTTTTCTTTCTGACGCACTTTGGACGCCGTCCGTTTCACTTGATAGGTGCGATCGGACTGCTGTGTTTTCTGAGCGGCGGTGCCGGAATGGTCTACCTGACGGTCCGAAAGGCACTTCCATACTTCTTCGAGATGGAAGAGTTTCTGCTGCACAAATCGGCGTTGTTCTACTATTGCATCACGGCCGTTCTGCTAGGGGCACAGTTGTTTCTAGCGGGTTTGATCGCCGAATTGATCGTGTCGTTGTCGGATCAAGCACGGCGACCGTACAGCATCGCGGAGCGGACGGACACGTCGGCGAGGCACTACGAGGTCGAGACGGTTTGATGCAACAAGGCGAAGGCTCGGCGTCGGCTTGGGGCGTTTACTCGCTCTTGATCCTGATCGCCCTCGGCATCGTGACCGGACGAATCGCGAATGTATCCAGCAAGGAAGGTGACACGCCGTTTTTGAGTGCGAACGACCGTTCGCGCTGGTGCACGATCGCCGCGTTGGTCGAGGACGGAACGTACGCCATCGATCCGTATTTGGAGATTCGCGGGGCGAAGGAGAATCGGCGACCCTGGGGCACGATCGATCTGGTTCGCCACCGCGGTGAGGACGGCAAACTTCACTATTACAGCAGCAAACCGCCGTTGTTGCCGACCATGATCGCCGGCGTTTACTGGGCCGTCTCGCGGGTGACGGGGAAGTGGCTCTCCAACGATCCGATGTTGCTCGGGCGAGTGATCCTTTGGTTGGTCAACGTTCCGATGCTTGCCGTGTTCTATCTCTGCACCATCAGCGCGATCGATCGCGTTGTTATCGATCGCTGGGCGCGCTGCATGCTCGCGGCCGCGACTTGTTTCGGCACGATGTTGATGCCGTTTGCGATCTCGCTGAACAATCACTTACCGGCGGCGACGGCGGGAGCCATCGTGCTTTGGATTTTCATCCGCGCCCTGGCGACTCGCACGGGCCAAGGATGGTGGATTTTGGCGGGATTGGCCGGCGGGTTTTTGGCCGCCAACGAATTGCCCGCACTCTCCATGACGGTCGGCTGGGCCGGAATCCTGTTGTTGACGCAAAGCCGCGGTTTAATCGGCTACGTGATTGGGGTTGCGATCGTCGCAGCAGGCTTCTTCGGGACAAACTGGATTGCCCACCAGAGTCTACGACCGCCCTATGCCCATCGTGACGATGGTGATGTGATCGCCCGCATCGAGGAACCTTCAAACGAGGCATTGCAGGAGGCCCTCGTCTCGGCTCGACTTGCAACGAATCAGTCCCGGGTGGTGATCGAAGAGTCACGCGTGCCGACGCGGAAACGGATTTTGATCGACAATCATCAGCTCGTGGGACTTCTTGAATCATCGCAGGGCGGATTCGAGCTTCGCTATTGGGACGACTGGTACGACTACCCCGGCAGTTACTGGGTTGATGGGCGTCGTCGAGGCGTCGACCTTGGCGAGCCGTCCCGCCTGACCTACTTCATCCATATGACCGTCGGTCATTACGGGCTTTTGTCGCTCACGCCATTTTGGCTGCTGGTGCCATTTGGGTTTCTTGGCGGCGTCTTGACCGGACCGCTGAAGCAACGCGTGATGATCCTATGCTTTGCTGGCGCGACGATCGTTTGCGGCGCGTTTTATGTGATGCGTCCCGAAATCGACCGCAATTACGGCGGCGTGAGCGTTTGTTTTCGCTGGATGTTGTGGTTCGCACCGTTCTGGTTGTTCGTCTGTGCTCGACCGACGGAGTGGCTGTGCCGATGGGCGTGGGG
>JBCBLJ010001158.1:0-1879 GCA_038520195.1 Planctomycetota bacterium | reverse complement strand
GGTGGCGGCGTCGACCGTTTTCAGTTTGATCTTGAACTCGCCAACGCTGTTGTGAGCCGAAGCCTCCCCGATCATGGCCAGTGAGTTGATGACGACGAGTGCGTCGCGGGGAGAAAGCTGGTCGTTGGCGTCAGCGTCAAAGTAGGGACTGTCCGCGGGACGTTCCGCGCTCAAGGGTACCGACCCCAACCGATCCAACTGATTGATCGGAAGCAGCGCATCCAATGGTGAGACGTGTCCGTCACCAGAAATGTCGTGAGCCGCACACGGGTTGGTCCAGTCGCCGGCCAACAGCATCCGATCTTCAAGCTTTTGAAGCAGCGGACGCCGTGTTTTGCGCACCTTCGGCCGCCGTTTGGTCACTGGTTTCATCAATCAATTCGCGTCGTGGATGATTCATTCGGTCGCCGAATTCCCGGCTCATCCGTTCATGCGTGGTCGATGGTTCTTTTTGATCACGAAATATGAAAAATGCTCGGCTTGCGACTCATGGTTGTAGAATGCCAGGTTCACGCTTTTTCGAGACGGAGTCTTTGGATGTTTCGGCCCGCGCTCTTCCTTTTGCTGTTGCCCTCATTCCATGTCCAAAGCAACGCCGAGGAAAACTCGAACCGACTCGACATCCATTTGCGGCTTGAGAATCCAGAAAGCCAGGACAAGGACGCGCGAATCGAAATCGCCCGCGGGCACATCCAATCCACCGCCGCTCATGTCGAATGTCAGTGCCCCAAGTGGTGGTGCGAAGCCCTCGAGAGCCGGATTCGAGGTCTTTGGTCGTACGAGCTGAACGTCCGGGAGTTGGATATAGGGCTGGTCGATACACGCGGCTCCAGGATGAAAGTCGCGATCGATGGCACCGTGTGGACGACCGAAAAACCGCAGCGCGGTATGTTGACACACAGCGCCGTTGGCGCTGACAAAAAGCACCTGATCGTCGCATGCCCCCGAGCGCGGGACCTCAGCCAGCTAGAAGTTCATTGCTATGTGCCGAACTCGAAACGACCCAAGTGGCGGCGAGAGATTGCGATCTCGAAGCCTCTCGTGAGTTTTGACAACTTGATTGGAATGTGGGAGCAGCCGACGCTGTACTTGGATGTCAAAGTCGGAGCACAACGAGTCCACCTCTTCGGACGTGGTCCCGGCAAATTCTTTGCGATCGCCATGCCGATCGATCAAACGCAGCCGCTTTCGGTGGTGCTGATTGAGACTCAGGGTACGATTCGCCCCCATCAAGCCGACGAGGAAATGATCAAACGCAATCGCGATGCACGAGAGAAGGACCTCGCAAGAGCTGAAATGTATATGGGTCTCGAACGAGTGACCGACGAGAACTCGCAGCCGCAATAATCTGCGGACGCGGGCGCTAGTGGAACGAAGCAAAGGTTGGCGTTGAACGTGGAACTGCTTGACCGAGCGAGCGTTCTCAATGCAGTGCCGGAAGACATCGATCGTGGTAGCATCACTTGCTAAGCGTTGGATTCAACCATGCCGTGCGCGCGTAGCGACGGTTGCCTCGGCATCCAACGACCAGGGAAAGGGTTTTCACCCCGGAGACATCGACCGAAAGTGAATCCGTTTGGCCCGTCTTGTTGTACTCGCCTTTGGAAATCAACAGTTTCCCGTCTCCATAAACCTCAAAGCGAACCCGCCCGGGTGTTTTGATCGATTTGGATCGCATCTTGGTGATCGCGACCTGTGATTCGAACTTGGAGAACTTGCCACCCAATTCGTACGTGACCCTCGCCGTGCCGTAGGAGTGTGGCAGCATCGCGAGTGAATGCTCGAAAGTGGTTTGGTTGAGTCGCACCCGTGGGTCGGCCTCACTGTGCCCGTAGCGGCCACGTTTCCCCAACGTTCCTTGGGCGACATGAAAGGATGT
>JBCBLJ010000342.1:0-8292 GCA_038520195.1 Planctomycetota bacterium | reverse complement strand
AGCGATTCGGGATGAACGCGTCAGCCGTTCGCCAGGCCAAATACCGAGTCGTGAAGAAACTCCAGCGGGCGCTTCACGAGTTTCTTTAGCTGCGGGCTCCCAGAAAATCTAAACGCAACCCCCGAAAGGACTTCTGGAACCGGGTCGGCCGACGATGGATTCAAAATCGTCTGACCGCGTTGCGCGGCCGTGTAGAGCCGGTAGGCGGACGAACGTGACTCAACGCGAGAACTGAAACATGAAGTTGGACTGCCCAAAACAACCAGAGATCCGCAGCTTCCTGGAGGGTGATCTTGATGATAGCGATGCGCGACGCGTCTCGATCCATGTCGATGATTGCCCCACCTGCTCCGCCGTTGTCGGTGAGATGGAGAACGAACAGGCCGGCGTCCTGACCGCGCTGCGAGACTGCGTGGAAGCCAACCAACTCCTTCGCGAACGCGAATTCGAAGAGCTGCGGAACACCGTCCAGCTTCAACGCGATGAGACGACACCGCAGCTCGATGAGGAACCCGACGTCGAACCCGGCAAACGTCTTCGCGACTATCGCCTCGTCAAAAAGATCGGCGAAGGTGGCATGGGCACGGTCTATCAGGCGCTTCACGTTCACCTTGGAAAACCCGTTGCCCTCAAGGTGTTGCCCGGTGACATGCTTCAACACAAGCAATCGGTTCGCCGTTTCCGACAGGAGATGCGTGCCGTCGGAAGAGTCAATCACCCGAACGTCGTGAGCGCTTCGGACGCCGGCTCCGTCGACGGCCAGCACTTTCTGGTGATGGAACTCGTGCGTGGTGCCGATTTGGCGCGGATCACACGCGATCACGGTCCGCTTTCTGTCCCGGATGCTTGCGAGATTGTTCGGCAAGCCGCGATCGGTCTTCAACACGCGCACGACAGTGGACTGGTTCATCGTGACGTGAAACCGTCCAACGCAATGCTCGACGTCAATGGAACCATCAAGTTGCTCGACCTTGGACTCGCGAGCCTTAACAACAAAGACTTGGAAGAAACGGCCGGAGTGGTCGTCTCCGGCCGACTCACCTCCGTCGGCCAAATCATGGGCACGCTCGACTACATGGCTCCCGAACAGCTGACGGGCGATCCCAACATCGACGGGAAGGCCGACATCTACGCGTTGGGTGCGACGCTCTTCCAGTTGCTCACCGGGCGCACTCCCTGTGGCGACCCTTCCGAGTCGACACCGCAGCGGATCGAGGCGGTGTTGAGCAAAGCCCCCCGGGAGATCATGACGCTCCGGAAAGACGTTCCGGAACCACTCCGTGCTTTGCTGCAAACGATGCTCGCCAAAAGCCCGAACGATCGTCCGCAGACGGCTCGGCGGGTCGCCGAAGAAATTGCGGTCTTCGCGTCCGAGGCCGATCTTCTCGCGCTCGCCGATACTTGCAACACGAGTCTGGATTTACCCTCGGCGGATGTCGACGTGACCGACGACGCCTCGTTTCTCGTCTCGCGCCTCATCGAACCTGAAGAACCGATCACGCCGCGCAAGCCACGCATCGCAACCGGCATCTTCGGCGCGGCCTTCGCATTGATCGCCGCGGTCGCTTACTTCATCGTGACCAACAACGGCGTCGTCAAAGTCGAAGTTCTCGACGAGTCCTTCCAGGCGTCGATCAATGGGCAACTGGTCACGATCCGACCGGATGGTGAAAGCAAACCGATGACACTCCGACCGGGCGACCACCGACTGATTGTGAGTGTTGGTGAGACCGAGTTGATCACCAACGAATTTGAGATGCGCCGCAACGACGAGATCGTTTTCCGCGTCAGTCTGCTCGAGGGAAACGTCGTCATCTCACGCGACGGCAATCAAGTCAGCACCGAGCCGATGCCACAAACCGAGCCAACCACTCCGCTCGCCGGAATCGACCCAATCGTCGAAGCGACCGACCAACCAAAACAGACAACGCTCGCCGACCTGCCATCCTCCGATATCGCCCTCATCTATCAACTGATCACCGGCGTCGAATTGGGCGGTCCCTTTGCTGCCGATGCACCCAGCGAATCACTCGCCGGGAGTGTGAACGTCCTGCTGGATTTCGACACGATCTCACGTGAACAAGTCGCAAAGAAGCTGGTCGAATTGGAAAAGCCTGATGTGGCCAAAGTTCTCTTGGCCGACGGACGCGTGGATGCCCCGGCTGCGGAAGCCCTCAAAATGGGAGACCTGCTGCTGGCGTCGGGCAATGGTGACAAAGCCGTCGATGCGTATCTCGAAGCGTTTCGACTTGCTCCTCATCTCTTCATGAGAAAGTACCTCAAGACGTTCGAGGAACACGGTCGGCTCAAGGACTTGGCGGAGCTTTATACCGAAGAGCGTCTGCGCATGACCCGTGCGATTTCCGAGCAGAACTCGTTGCTCGAAAGGCTGATGGAGGATGACACGCGTGCTTCCATCGGCATGCCCTATATGGCTCGAGCGTGGAATGCTCGGCCCGACCTGCGGACTTGGATCATCGACGAGGTTCCCTGGGATGAGGTTCCCGATCGATTCGATTATTTTCGCCCGCTCATCATCCCGACCAACATTGACCAATTGGGCACCGGCTATGGTGAAATGTTCGATGCCCCCGACGTTCAAGGAGGCTGGCTCTACGACCTTCGAAACATCCTCGACGCAGAAACGGCGCGGCAACTGATCGCGGAAGTCACGCCACTCATTCAGGAACATCCAACTTGGCTCGCGGGTTCACTCATGCTGGCCATACTGGAATCCAAAACAGGGAATCTTGCACCTGCGAAACGATGGATCGAACACAACGTCGACACCGTGCAGACCTATCGACCGGATTCGGACCGCGATCTCTTTCTCGCTCATTACGCTGAGTTTGTGGGCGGCATGCTGCAAGGCAATTCCCCGGAACTCGACCTGCTAGTCATCCGTCTCTACGAACAAGCCATCGAACATCGCTGTGTTCAGTTGCCGTACCGTGAAACAAAGGTCGATGAACTGGCAAAGCTTTACCAACAGTATGGACGTTCGAAGGAGGCGGTCGATCTGATGGCTGGACTCGTCGGCCGCCAACGCGACGCCGACGAATACCTGGTCAACAACTGGGGCAAGGCCGATACCGTCAACCTCGATCACGAACGTCTTTGGGACCTCCGAACCGCCGTCGAGACACTCAACAGAATCGACCGCCCGATGGACGCCCTCTCATTACTATCGCGCATCGATTTTGACCAACGTCGCGCCGCCGGAGAATACAAGGGAGGCGGCTACCGTTACGACGATGACGACCTCGAACGAGCGACCAACCGTTCAAGAAATAGCATCCATATCGAAGCAATCGTGGAAGCGTTTGATCGCGGCATCCTTCCCATTGGCCTGTCGTCCAAACTCAACAAGTCGGGTGCCATCGACAATCCCATTTTTCGTGTGCTGCGGCAAGTCGCACACGACGACATCTCTGATGAGACGATGGCGACCTTCGACCGTATCCGTCCGGAACTCACCGATGCCGACGTTATGGATCGCCATCTTGCCGAGATGACACGACAACAGCCCGCGGACTCCGATGTCGCCGTCGCCGCAGCGATCTTCGCGTTCCTACGAGACGACACCGAAACGGCGCGGAAACGCCTTGAACTCGTCATTGCATTGTTCGAAACCGACTCCGCGCTCCGCGCCTCCGATGTCGGGTTGTGCCTGGTCGCTGAACTCGCTCGAGGCCAACACGAGACCGCCAAATACGGCGAAACGCTGTTTCGTCGAGCCGCGAACGCGAGCGAGCAAATGAATGACGAATGGAAGCGTTATTTTCAGAAGCAATCGGAGGAAGGTCAGTCGCTCGACGATGCGTCGAAAACAAATCCACAGCGCTAAGTACGCCTCACAAGAAGTCCCGCTTCAACGGCGGCAGCAATGATGAGTTGGCGTGGCCGTGGCGTCGCAAGCGTTAGGCCACAGCGTAGGTCGCTTCGGGCAATCCCAACGTGATCCGCAAAGAATCCGCCAAGTACCAGAGCGCCTCATCACGAAGCCTCACGTCGCGCGCGACCCACGCGCGATTGAGCCACACTTCGACGCCCATGTAGTGTTCTGGCGGAAATAGACTTCGCATCGACTTCGTCAATGAATCCACCGTTCCCCGCCGAGGATA
This sequence comes from Planctomycetota bacterium, assembly GCA_038520195.1. GTDB lineage: Bacteria > Planctomycetota > Planctomycetia > Pirellulales > Pirellulaceae > Stieleria. The sequence goes on along the minus strand of JBCBLJ010000342.1, from coordinate 4,168 downwards.
GTTGCGTCGCACTCGAACATTGTGGTTCATCTCGTACATTTCGTCGATCCAGTCGATGCACAGGTTCAGCTCTGCCTCGCGCGACGGATCATACAGCAATCCGACATCGGTCCGCCGGAAACGCCCGCGGTCCCTTGCCGCGAAACTGCGGATCGAGAGATGGAGTACGAAGCTGAACTGATCGAGAATCTTACGCACCGACATCTGGACGCGTTCTCGATAGGGGATGTATGCCGAATCGATGACGCGCGACTTCTCGTGATCCTTGAGTTTTGCGGCGGTCGGCCCGAACAGATTTCGGTGACCCAAAGAAAGCGCCGCATCCACGAGATCGCGACGGTACGGATACAAGAGACAGGGCGCGTTCAGTTGATCCGCCATTCGCCTCGCCGCCCGTCCACCACAACCATCGAAGGACGCGAAGGTCTCCGCATCGCGCGGCAGCTCAATCCACGGTAACACCGCGCTGCCGCTGGTCTCGCAGCTGATCAGGATCGTCACGTGACTGTCAGTGAATGGCGTTCGGTCTTTGCGCTGGGAACACACGCCCGATGCCGTTCGGCATGGACGCCTTCCTCAAGGAGGATCGTCAAATCACCCTCGCGTCTTCAAGGTCACCCCGCGGGTTTTCTGCGAGAGACGCAGGAAGCGATCCGATCAGCTAATATCTCGGGGATAATTCATGCAAGCAAAGGCGTTTCGATGTACCGATCCTTTCCCTGGTTGTGTTTGATTCTGCCCATCCTCAGCGTTTCCGTTGCCCCGTGCGAGTCCCCACCCAATCTCGTTCTGATCTTCGTCGACGATCTCGGGTACGGTGACCTCGGCTGCTACGGGAATCCACTCAACAAGACGCCGAACATTGATCGCATGGCCGCGGAGGGCCAGCGTTGGACGAGTTTCTACGCCTCGGGGTCCACGTGCGTCCCCAGCCGACGCGGCCTGATGAGCGGTCGGCACCCCGGTCTGCTTGGACGCGAACCACTCAATAAAGACCGTGCCGCGTTGATGCCGGCGATGCTTTCTCGCCAAGGCTACGCGTGCGCGATTCTTGGCAAATGGCATCTCGCCGGCTATCCGAAAGACTTCACGCGGTCGCCGATGCATCCACTCGAGTGTGGTTTTGATTACCACTTCGGAACGCCCGGCAGCAACGATGTCCCGGCCCCACGCGGCCGGAAACAAACCCGTGCGTTGTTTGATGAATGCGAAAAGTTTACCTTTCCGGTGCCCCTGATCCGCGGTCGCGAAGTCATCGAGCACCCCGTCAACCAGGAATTGCTGACCAAACGATACACCGAGGAGGCCGTCCGCTGGATCAATGATCGGCGTGACGAACGGTTCTTTTTGTATCTCGCCCACAACATGCCCCACGCGCCCATCTTTGCATCGCCCGAGTTCCAGGGTCGTAGCGATGGCGGTCGCTTCGGTGACGTCGTCGAAGAAATCGATTGGTCCGTCGGCCGCGTGCTCGGCGCGCTGAAACAAAACGGGCTCGACGAAAAGACACTCGTCGTCTTCACCAGCGACAACGGCCCGTGGACGATGTTTGGGCCTCACGGCGGTGTCGCCACTCCGTTGCGAGGCGAGAAAGGGACGCCCTGGGAAGGCGGCTCGCGTGTACCCGCGATCTTCCGCTGGCCGGGCAAAATCCAGCCGCGCCGCGTTGATGACATCGCCGCCAACCTGGACCTTTACGCGACCTTTGCGGCGCTAGCGGGCGGTGAACAGCCGAACGACAAACCCGGATACGTTTCCGTCGATCTCGCGAGCGCCCTCTTTGCCGATAAACCGAGCCCGCGAACGCAGTGGCTGTTCGGCAACGGCGCGTTCCGGTCGGGCAACCACAAGATCCTGCCCACGACAAAGGACCGTTCGTCCAATCCGGACACGCGCAGCCGCGAGCCGATGGACCAACACGATCCACCGCTCCTGTTCGACCTGGAAGCGGACGTCTCCGAGCGGCATAACCTGGCCGAGAAACATCCCGAAATCATCGCTCGGCTGATCACCGAACGAAGCCAATTCGGCAAATAGACCTCACAAGTTTGAAACATGCTCCCAGCACTCATCATCGTTGGTTCGCTCGTCTTCGTCGGCCTGATTATCGCGGCCGTCATCTACGGCGAAAAGAAACGCACTGAAGCACTCGAAAAGGTCGCTACCGACCTGAGCTTGTCTTTCTCCAAGAAGCACGACGAGACCTTGCTCGCGACCATGCAACGCTTCAAGCTTTTCAACCAAGGTCATAGCAAGAAGATGAAGAACGTGATGCAGGCCGACGCCGAGATCGCGCGGCTTTCGATCTTTGATTATCAATTCACCACCGGCGGCGGCCAACACTCGCACGTTCACGTGCAAACCGTGATTGCGATGGAGTCCGACGATTTGACGCTGCCGAATTTCCGCATCCGGCCCGAAGGTTTTTTCGATCGCGTTGGATCGGCGCTGGGGTTTCAAGACATCGATTTCGACGACGACAAAGCCTTCTCGGACGCCTACGTGCTTTCAGGAGACGACGAAGAAGCGATCCGCACGTTTCTTTCTCCTGAACTTCGGAAGATGCTTGTGGAGCACACAAAGTGCTGCGTCGAGAGTGATCACGGTGTCTTCATCTTCTACCGTAGCGGACGTCGCAAACCCGATCAGATCCGCGAGCTGATGGACGAAGGCTTCGGCGTGTACACGGCTTTCCGCGAAGCTCTCGCCGAGGAAAACTCGTAGGTTTTGGCTAACGATCTTGACGACGCAACGAGAGCGGCAACAGCACTCCGCCTCAGTCATCCCACAAACATCTTTAGCCAACCACGTACCGCAGTGGGGATGCGTCACAGCGCCGCCACGCTCTCCTCCATCGTCTCCACCGCTTCGTCCAGCAACCTCGTAGCGATACCTCGAAGCCCCATTTGCTTCATGCGGCTCAGCTTCGATTCTAATTCGCGAAGCAATTCGACGTCTTGAGGCGGCTTCGCGATCACCGATCGCAGGCCGGCCTCGATGATCTTTGCCGGAACGTTCATCGCGATGAGCTGCCACTCTCGCCCCGCTTCGAGTTCTCGGCTTCCTGGCCAACCGAAGTAGCGACTCGAACGACTCCCCAGGGCAAGACGAATCAACCCGTCAACGCCATCGGGCAGCGACTGTTTCTCTCGGATCGCGAGAATCGAAACGAAACAACGATTCAACGACGTGGTCGCGCGAACCGAAAACCTTTCGGTCATGAGCCGATCGACCATTTGCTGATACATGTCGCTATCGACCCGACCGCGTAGTTCCTCTTGAGCAAGACACTCGAGCAACCAACCAAACTCGACCTGCGTCGTACTCCAACGTTTCTTATCCTCGGTGCCCTGAGTCTGAATCACATGCGACATCGCGATGAGGTACACGTCCTCGGCGTCAGCGTCACCGAGTTGCGCGAGCCGCAGCGCCATCCCCCGTTGATCGGCAAATGCGTCTTGACGCGAGATTCGCAGCATCTGCTCCGCGAACGAACGCAGCGGAACTGAAAGCTGGAGATCGGTGGGGCTGTCGATCTTTGACCGCAAGTTCTCCAAAACAACTTGGATCGCAGGAATCAAGTCCGGGTCGGAATCCGCACTCTCAAAGATCGCCAAAAGAAATGACTCATCCCACTCCAGCAACAGGCGAGAGACAGCAGAGTAGTCCTCTGACTCAAACTCGCCGGTCCTGTCTGCCTGCCTCAAGCGTTCGGAGCAAGCCTCCAACACCATGATCCCTGTCCGTAGCGGATACAAAGACTGGCACGCGCGGAGCCGTAGCCGTGATGTCTCATCGAAGAGTTTCTCGCGCACCGCTTGCAGCTCTTTGGAAACCGCTTCACTCTCGGTCGCCGACGCCAACTCCCGAGGAAGTTCGCCATCGAGCGAGACCAACGTCATTGCCGGAAGGAGAACTGGTATCTCGACAACCGCTTTGTGTGAGAATGCCGCCGTGAGCTTGCCTCGTCGCCGCAACTGATCGGAGAGTATTTCGTGCAAACTCTTACTCGCCTGAGCTTGCGTGTCCTCGTCCAGCAATGATGCGCACGCAAGCATTCGGATCACCTCTTGGCTTTCGATTGATTGGGCGCCCACGTCGGGCGACACTGCGAGCCGCTGAACGAGTTCGCTGCCGAGGTATTGAAGGACACGTCGTTGCTGCTGGT
>JBCBLJ010000560.1:0-5678 GCA_038520195.1 Planctomycetota bacterium | reverse complement strand
TACTTCGGACCAGTTGTTGCATCCGGCGGAGGCTCCGACCGTTGAGGTTTCTTCCGCCAACATGGAAACGACGCAGCGTCCGTCTCGTGAAACGCATGCGGGCCCCTACGAGCTAGTGGAAATCATCGGGGAGGGCGGTTTCGGAACCGTTTATCGAGGCTTCCAACGCGTGCCGATCGAACGAGAGGCGGCTATCAAACTGATCAAGCCGGGAATGGACTCGAAGGAAGTGCTTGCGAGATTTGATGGTGAGCGCCGGACACTCGCCAAGCTGCAACACCCGTCGATCGCGCAGGTCTTTGACGCCGGCACGACGAACAGTGGCCTGCCCTACTTTGCCATGGAACTCGTTCCGGGAGTTCCAATCGATCAGTTTTGCGAAAATAACCAGCTGACCGTCGACGCGCGGATTCGGCTGTTTGAGCAAGCTTGTGAAGCCGTGCATCACGCGCACCGCCGCGGGATTCTGCATCGCGACATCAAACCGTCGAATGTTTTGGCGATGTTCGGCGAGGGGGCGGGGCCTCGCGCCATGGTCATTGACTTCGGGATTTCAAAGGCGCTGGAATCGGAACCGTGGGACAAGACTCGCGAAGCGGAACCACTGACTCAACAGGGCCAAGTGCTGGGGACGCTCGAATACATGAGTCCCGAACAAGCGTCGCTCGATTCACGTGAATTAGACATCCGCACCGACATTTACTCGCTTGGTGCGCTGTTCTATCGAATCCTCACTGGTGAGCCACCCATTCAACGAGAACGACTTCTCGCGAGTGGCTACTGGAAGATTTATCAAACGCTGATGGAGGCCTCGATCAAACGGCCAAGCGAGATCACCTCGTTGCCGTCGCGGGATTTAGATTGGATCGTCATGAAGACGTTGGAAAAGGATCGCGAACTGAGGTACGCGACGGTCCATGACCTTCTTCGCGACCTGCAGCGGTTTCGTGGGGGGCACGCCATTGACGCGCGACCGCCCTCGCTGGTGTACCAACTACGGCTCGTGGTGAAGCGACATTGGATGCCGATCCTGGTCGCGACGGTCGTTCTCTTCGCATTGATGGCTGGGACGCTCGGGTCTCTTTGGGGTTGGCGGACGGCCTCTTACGCGCGCGACGAAGCCGAGATCGCGCGTGGGCAAGCGGAGGATTCACTTGGGCGACTCGAACGCGCCATGTACAGCTCTCATTTGTCAGAGGCCTGGGCGGCGGCACAAGACAACAACTCCGTCACCGCACGACGATTGCTGGATGAAGCGCCCGAGCAGTTTCGCGGTTTTGAGTGGGAACTACTCGATCGACAAGTCGGCCGTGACCAAGTCGAAATCCTGGTCCCACCCGGTGGGCCCGCGGCTCGAAATCTCGATTTGAATCGCAGCTCTGAACGAATCGCGTGCGTCCGCGATGACGGCAAGGTGGTTGTCATCGAACGTGATGGCGAGACGTGGCTTTGGAAAGACGAGCGCCGTGCCACAGCCGCGCGCTGGCTGGATCGAGAGACTTTGCTCGTCGGACTCAGCGGTGGCGTCGTCAAGAAAGTACGCCTGAACGCTGGCGAAATCGCTCAGTCAAATTGGGGGCCGCGTGGCGGCGTCTATGACGTGGTGATCGGACGTGATGGCTCGTTCGCCGTCTGCTTCGGGGATGGCGGTGTCTTCATTGCGAATGCAAGTGATTTCTCGATTGAACAGGAGTGGCGAGCTGAAACGAGACTGTCCCGTTTGCATTGGATTGCGGATGGAACGCTCGTTGGTTGTGGTTTCGACGGGCAGATTTATCGTTTTGAAATAGGCAAGAAAGATCATGTGTCATTTCCGGTCGGCGATCGAGGGCCCGTCCAGTTCGTCCCCAATGCGGAAGGTGGTGGAACGGCGCTAGCGGGGAGCACCTTGCGGGTGATCGAATCGATCGAGGATGTCCGTTCCCAATCACGTTTCCAACTCGTTTCGGACGCGTCTTGGTCGCACGCACGAATGATTGACGACGAACGCTTTCTGCTTGGAAGCCGCGATGGCAAACTCGCGTTCGTCGATCTTGGAATCGCAATTGGTCTGCCACCGGGAAGCGAACCGTCTGACTCGGCGCTAGGTTACGCCAAGCCCACACAGGTCAATGGATTTGATTCCGCGGTTTGCGACCTCGAGTATGACGCGAGCTCATTAGAAGCGATCGTTGCATTGATCGACGGAACGGTGGCGGTGTTGCCGGTGGACTCGCTACGGAAAGATCGAGTGACGGTCCAGACGGACCAGAACTTTACGGCGGGTGAGGCGCACGACGGCTCGCTCTTCACGCTCGATGCATCGGGGACGCTCGCGGTCTGGAACCTGACCGATGGGAGTCAAACGCGATCGGTCGCGGCGCACTCACGGGGAGGTTGGGAAGTCGCCGTTTCCAGCAATGTGATTCTCTCGGTCGGGGAAGACCAAACGATCGCTTGTTGGCGAGCCTCGGACCTTACCGAACTTTGGCGACGGCCCATCGGATGGGGCTGCCGTGCGATTGCCATCTCACCGGACGAACGAATCGTCGCCGCGGCGCCGCCAGCGGAAATGTCCGAACCCGAAGGCACGATCGCTCTCTACGACTGTGATGATGGCGAATTCATCGGCCTGCTTCGAGGTCACGACAACTGGGTCCTGAAAATGATCTTCGATGGCGATCGTTTGATCTCGTCTTGTGAGAATCGAACGATACGTTTGTGGTCTCTTGAACAACGGCTCGAGGAACATCGATTCGTTTCGCCGAAGCAATCGGTGGCCGAACACTTGGCACTCTCGAGCGATGGCCAACGCATTTTTTCGGGGCATCGCGACGGCAGCATCTTGGCGTGGGGACTGGAGAGCCGAAACTTGGAGCGCACCTTGAGTGCTTTCGGCGATGAAATCTCGGGCCTGGCCTCGATCGGTGACCGACTCGTCGTGACTTGCAGTTCTGACAGCCGAATCAAGTTGTTCCGCCAGAAGGACCTCGCACCGGTCACTTCACTCGGATCCGGCAATCGCGGTTGGCGGCGATTGATTGTCTCGCCAAAGAGTCAACGACTGGTCCTCTACGACGGCCAAATTGGACGCAGTCTTGCTTGGTGAGCGTTCAGCTCGCGGCCGAAAAGGGGGCGAAGAGAGTCTGGATCGCATAGACAAGGATCGCGTAAATGGCCAACACCAAATTCATGACGAGGCCCTGAAGGATCGTCGTGAAGAAAGCGCCGCCGAACGACTCGATCACCTCAATTTGACCGCCCCCAAAGAGCCAATCGGCGATCGTGATGGAGGCAATGCCGCACATGATGTCGAGCCAAACTGCGATGGGAAACAGGATCGTGATCACGATTCGGGTCCCATACGTGATCCTCAGCGTGCGACTGACGCGGCGATTCTTTCGGAAGCGGCTCGTCGCAGTGTAATAGTCCAGCGCGGTGTAGCCGCACGCGAACACGCTGATCCCCAGGATCAGTGCAAATAAAGGGCTGGACTGACTGGCCGCGATAAAGAAACTTGGCAGTGCGCTAAAGCTGCAAATCCCAAACCAGCGAAGTGCGGTCCGCGTAAGCGTGGCCGGCTCTTGGTCGTCAATTGAGCGGTCCAAGCTGTCGTCGGCAAGTGCGACGGTCGCTTGGTAAGGGTTGATCTTTTCGAGTTCCGACAAACTCCGTTCTCCAGTTTTTCGCCACGTCTCAACGCGGCAAGTGGTTGAAGGTCGATCTCGTTACGGGGATAGTCATCGCGGGGTTCAATTCTGATTGGGCCAATATGACGACCACCGGCACGATGGATGAACGGATGAAGATCGCGGGAATCAATTTTGATCACTTTCACATGGGCGACCTGCTGCGGATGGCCCACGAACACCCCGAAGCAGAAATCGTTGGCATCTGCGATGAACAGCCGGAACGAATGGCGGATGTGATCAAGGCATTTGCGATCCCGTCTGAGCGAGTACATACGAGTCCCGAATCGCTTTTTGCGGCGACCGATGTTGACCTCGTGATCCTTTGTCCCGCGGCTTCCAAGCATGGTGACTGGGTGGAACGCATCGCGCCCTATGGACCGGCGATTCTGGTTGAAAAACCTTTTGCGGGATCGCTCGCCGAGGCCGATCGAATGGTCGCGGCCTGCGAGTCGGCAAGCATTCGACTGGCAATCAATTGGCCGCTGACTTGGGTCGCGTCACACCAGATGACGAAGCGATTGATGCTGGTGAAATCGGCGAGTGCATTGACGTGCACCACTATGGCGGCAATCGCGGTCCGCTTTGGCACGTCGCCGATAAGATCGAGCGCACGAAGAAACAGGTTGAACGCGAAAAGCCGAATAGCTGGTTCTACAAGCGAAGCCACGGCGGAGGTTCGCTCTTGGACTATCTCGGTTACGGTACCACGCTGGGGACGTGGTACATGGAGGGGCGCAAGCCTATCGAAGTCACCGCGATGGTCGACGAACCGGCGGAACTTGAGGTGGATGAGCACAGCATCGTCGTGGCCCGTTACGAATGTGGGCTCTCCAAATTCGAAACACGCTGGGGCACGTTCACCGATCCGTGGACGCATCAACCACAACCAAAGTGTGGATTCGTCATCGTGGGCACCGACGGTACGATTTCCAGCTATGACTACGATCAACAGCTTCGTGTCCAGACCCGCATTTGTCCGGAAGGAAGATGGGTCACGCCGGAGCCGCTGGCGGCTCCACATCAGAACCCAATTCAATTGATGATCGACACGATCGAAAAGGATCGGGAGATCGATGGGCCACTCTCGTTGAAAATCAGCCGCATCGGACAACAGATTGTTGACAGCGCGGTTTTAAGCGCGAAAGAAAAAAGGACTGTCAAGTTGATCGAGTGAGACTTAAGGAAAGGCCCGAATGGACTTGAAACCGCAGGCAAAAAGGCGGCGAGCCGGCGCTGCGTCAACCTTGGGCAGCAACTTCGAGATCCAAGGGCTATGCGCTACGAAATTTTCAATGAGCGTTGTAAAACAGGAATTTGGAATCCAACACTCTAGTGTTCATGTTCCTTGTGTTATGTTCTGTATCTCAACGAGGCTTGCGGTCGAAGCCTTAACGCTGCACATTCGAGGGGTTACGACGTGCCAACCATTGGGCTTTGCATGATTGTCCGTAATGAGTCGCATGTTATCGAGCGATGCTTGCGCTCCGTCATGCCAGTCATCGACCACTGGACAATCGTCGACACCGGATCGACTGACGGCACTCAATCGCTCGTGAGCGAAGTTTTGGCGGCGATTCCGGGGCAGTGTGTTGATCGACCTTGGGAGAACTTCGCTCACAACCGCACCGAAGCATTTCGAATCGCGGAATCGAAAACTGACTATCTCTTGGTTCTCGACGCAGACGACCGATTGGAGCTCGACCAGGGCACAACGAAAGCTTTTCTAGCGGCACAGCTCGACTGCGATGCCCATTTCTTGACCGTGATAGACAACGACACATCGTATGGTCGCTTACATTTTTTTCGTTCGTCGTGCCGGTGGCGCTACGAAGGCGTGGTGCATGAGTACGCGGTGTGTGACCAACCGCACTCCAAAGGCCAGATTTCTGGCGCGCGATACATTCGAATCGGAGGTGGAAATCGGTCCGTCGAAAACAATAAGTTCGAACGCGATATCAAAGTGCTTTTGGACGCTTTGAAGAGCGAGCCCGACAATAGCCGTTACGT
>JBCBLJ010000979.1:0-2768 GCA_038520195.1 Planctomycetota bacterium | reverse complement strand
GCGCCGAGACTTTGCCGTGTAGCGTGTGATGAGACAGGTAGTAAAACCAAGGCTCGTCGGTGTGAGACCGGATGAATCGGATCGCTTCGTCGGCAAGGCTACTACACCCACCTTCAGCAATCAGCGGGTCCCGAGTTCGGTTTCGACGAAGTCGCACCACCTGGAACGGGGTCCCAAAATGAAGGCGACAAGTGGGTCGATCACCTCACCGACGAAGCGATCCGATTCATCCGGTCTCACACCGACGAGCCTTGGTTTTACTACCTGTCTCATCACACGCTACACGGCAAAGTCTCGGCGCCGCCTGAGCGCGTCGAAAAGTATCGTTCGGCCGGTGCACCAGAGATCGGTCTCGGCAACGCGATGTATCTCGCGGCGATCGAACACCTCGATTCCTCCGTCGGAAGGTTGGTCGCGGCGTTAGACGAGACCGATCAACGCGACAACACCATCGTGGTCTTTCTCGCCGACAACGGGGGCGTCGACACGCGCTATTTCCACACCAAACCCGATGGAACACCGGCCGATGGGACGGCTCCGCTCGTGATGCGGGATCAACAGCTCGACAGTGCTCCGTTTCGCGAAGGCAAAGGATCGATGTACGAAGGCGGCATTCGCGTTCCGTGTATCGTTCGCTGGCCGGCTGTGATTCCACCGGGACAGGTCTCGCGCACGCCGGTCCACGTCGTCGATTGGCTGCCAACGCTCCTGGACGCCGCAGGGATCGAGTCAGAAGAGTCCGAGGACGGTATCAGCCTGTTGAAGCTGTTTCGTGGCGACTCAATCCCGGAACGCTCGCTTTACTGGTACATGCCACTGTACGACTTGCGGTGGGCGTCCACGCCGTGCGGTATTTTACGACGTGGCGATTGGAAATTGATCGAGTTCTACGGCGACTGGTTTGATGACGAGAAACGATACCGTGTCGGACATCGTGTCGAACTCTACAACGTCACCAACGACCCAGGCGAAGAACAGGAGCTGTCAACTCAGCATGTCGAGCTTGTGACTTCGATGCGAAAAGAGCTTCGGCATTGGCTTGGCGAGTTGGGACAGCATCCCCCGGAGAGAAACGCGCACTTTGATCCCGCGCGTGCGCTTTTTGAGACCCGAGAAAAACCACCCTATCTGCAAGAGCGTGCGTTCGGTCGATGATTCCGCGGCAACGGTGAACACCACTCCAAAGCCTGTTCAGAGTAACATGGATGTTGGTGCCCCACCCTCCTCCTCCCCACCCCGCCATGAAGCAATTCGCGCTTGTGACGTTCGTCGCATCTCTCGCTTTACTTCCATCGACCTCCCTTGGAGACGAAGCCAAATCGTTGGCAATGTTGGTGGAGGCTCTCGATCGCACCGAAGACTCTGACGTCCAAGCCGCACTCTTGAGCGGCATGCTCAATGGCCTCGCCGGCCGTCGCGGCGTCCCAGAGCCAGAGGGCTGGCAAGGGTTGAAAACAAAGCTGGCGTCCCAAGAACGCCTTCGCGACGCAATGATGCGACTCTCTCAGATCTTCGGTGACGAAGAAGCGATCGAGCGGGCGCTGGCTATCCTGCAGGACACCCGAGCCGATGTCGGATCTCGACGCACCGCGCTTCGGGCGCTGTTGTCGCAACAGAATCGCGCCGCCTCATCGCAGCTTGAACCGTTGCTGGACGATCCAGAGCTTAGGGTCGATGCGATCCGCGGCTACGCCGCGATCGAAAACGCGACCGCACCGGGAACACTCCTCAGGCGATACGACCGGTTCGCCCCGGAATCGAAACGAGCCGTCGTCGAAACGCTGTCGTCGCGGAAACGCTATGCCCAAGCGCTCTTGGGCGCGCTCAAATCCGGTCGTGTACCGCGCGAAGACATACCGGTTCATGTAGCTCGATCCTTGCAATTGCTGTTGGGAGAACAGTTCATCGCTGTGTTTGGTGAGGTCCGCGACCTCGCCGAAGATCGCGGCAAGCAATTGTCTAAATACAAGATGCTCTGCTCGCCGGATGCGGTCGCCAAGGCCAGCGCCTCTCGAGGTCGCGCGGTGTTTCAAAAGACGTGCGCCTCTTGCCACCTGCTCTACGGCGATGGAGGCAAGATCGGACCCGACCTCACCGGGTCCAATCGTGCCAACTTGGATTACATCCTTCTCAATAGCGTCGACCCAAGCTACGACGTGCCCGACGGCTACAAGATGGAGATCATTCAGACGTTCGACGGACGATTGATTAGCGGTGTGATTGCCGAAGAAGACGCCCGCCGAGTCATTCTCAAAACCGTCGAAGAGCCCAAGCTTGTGATCTCGAAAGACGACATCGAAGCCCGTAAGACCTCGAAGAAATCCATGATGCCCGATGGCCAGCTCGACCAAATGCGGCCACAGGAAGTCGTGGACTTGATCAAGTACCTGCGAACCACCGAACAAGTGGAGTTGCCCAGTGAATCCTAAGCTCGCCCGTCTTCCATTGGTCGCCCTTGTCGCGCTGCTCTGGGTAACGACGGCTCGCGCGGAGGAACCGCCGCGCAACCAACTTCCAAAGAAAAAGCACCGCACCAGCAACGCACCGTTTCTGACGCCGCAGGAAGCCGTCCGCAAGATGGCCGTCCCCGAGGGCTTCGAGGTTTCCATTTACGCGTCCGAACCCGACATTGCCGAGCCGATCGCATTCACCTTCGACGACCGAGGACGCATCTGGGTCGCCGAGAATTTCAATTACCGAACGCGGCGTGATCACACCAACGAGCCCGTCAGCCGCATTCAAATTTTTGAAGACACCGATGGCGATGG
>JBCBLJ010001036.1:0-2395 GCA_038520195.1 Planctomycetota bacterium | reverse complement strand
CACTCGCCTAAAATAAATTACCGGTTTTGCGAGTGGATCGGGTGAGTGCTCGCCGAATTCGTTAGCGTCCACGTCGGAGTGAGAGTAGAAGAACCATCCAATCGTGGCGCCGATCAGGGCGTTTGCGACCAGAATCTGCCAGAAGAACCCTCCCCATTTCACTGGAAAGACGGCAAACGCCATCATGATGATGAAGGCAGCTTGAGTTCGGCCCACCTTGCCGTGACTCCTCCGTATCGTCAGGAAGTAGAGCATCGCGATCAACCCATCGATGGCCCCGATAAAGACCAATACGCCGGCTTGGACGGGAGGACCGCCCAATGGTGGCATCAACTTTTGCATCGCCAAACCAAGCATTCCTCCAATGAACGCGCCGGCGGGAAGAAACACGATCATCTGGAGCATGGGCCAGGGTTTTCGTTCCTTCACTCCGAGTGACTGAAAGTACTGTCTCCAGTGGATGGCGGTTTCCTTTGTGAACCCAGCGCCGACAGACCGCTTTTCCTGTACAAGCACCAGACCGGGTAGCTTCGCGCCGAAGTAGCAACCGCGTCCATCCCACGCCCAGCCATTCGTGATCACGAAGCGGCAACCGCTCAGGCCGAGCTTTTCGTCTCTCCAGCCGGCACGATGGATGAATTCATCGCCCTCAACACTCATGGTCCGCGAGCGTCCCAAGAGACACATGATCAGCGAAATGGGGAGGCAGAGAAACGCAATCCCAAACCAAACGATGCCCCAACCATATAGCACGTTGAAGAAAACCTCGACGGCCGTCGCGGGGCCAGCGATTCGCCCGCCGACCCACAAGCTGACGTACAAGCAAGTGCCCAGTCCCGCGATCAAGCTTGTTGTGAACGTCGTCATCAACAAGGTGGTCGCGACGAAACGCTTGAGTCCCTCGACCAACGTGAACTGAATCTCTTCGTGCGGCGCGGTCGAGCTCAGATCGATCGACGGTTCGACTTGCGTGTAATCCATGAGTCGGTGGATGCGCGAGAATCGTCCCGAGATAACGTCCTTGGGCGCTTCGATCCCATGAATCAAGGAATCGCGTTGCACCCGAAACCCAATTCTATCGCTTGCAGAGATCCGAGACGGAATGGGTCACTCCGTTCAAACAGGCCGTGTTTCGAGAGCAGGTTCCAGGCCCAGCATTTTGGTTTCCGTCAAAAAACGACACATGACCCGAACGTTTTGCAGAGATGTCAGGCACAGAGACGCCAATCGCAGAGACGCAAAACGCAGAGAGGCTTCAGCGGCGGAGGACCATGTCCGTCAAGCTCGTCAGACCCGTGATTTGCCGCTTGGTGACATGGACGCGGTCACCGGCCTGCAGGGCGTAATCGGTGGATGGATCGATGGTGCCGTCGTCACGAAACGAAACGACCATGCGGATGCCCTGGATAGAATCGGGGGCCGGCCGATACAGCGTCGCCTGCATCGCTCCGAATTTTCGCGTCAAGCCGGTTTGGGTCAGCAACTCGCTGACAAAGACACTCTTCGGCGTTCCCGGCGAGAGTTCGTCGGTGGGAAGCGGTAATACCCGAATCGGCGAGGAATCATCTTGGACTTGAAGAACGACCGCGTTTTCGGCCTTCGCCTGACGGACCCGTTGGTACGATTCCATCGTCAGCGACTCAGTCCCGTTGGCGGTCAAGGGTGTGGGTGTCCCGTTTGCCAAGACCATCTGGGCTCTTGGTTTGTGCTTCAGGAAGCTGGGCGAGAGCAAATCCAGGTTGGACATCGAGGGAAGGTTCCCGCAGCCCGTCGAGAAGACGCAGCATGCCAGCGCGAGAAGCGAAAGCGGGCATGTCGGAGCGATTTTGGATTTCATCATGCGATCCGGTGACCGAGTGGGAGGCTTAGTTTAAGTTTTCGGCCGTGCTCCCCGGGAACTTGAAGATTTTCGTTTGATTCGCTCAAGAATCTCGGCCGTAGGACTCCCCCCATCAGTCCGTACTTTCCTTCTTCCGCCGCAGCCAACGTGCCGCTATAGTCTGGGGCTTCAAAATTTAATCCGTGAAACAGGTGAGGAACTCCTCGGTCCGCCGGGGAGCAGAACGATGGCTCGTCAGTGCGAAGTGTGCGGCAAGAAAGTTCAAATGGGAAACCGCGTCGAAACCCGCGGTAAGGCGAAATACCTGGGCGGTGTCGGTACGAAAATCACCGGAATCACGCGGCGAAAGTTCGTCCCCAATCTGCAGCGGATTAAGGTCACGACGCCGGAGGGCGAGAACAAGACTCTCAGGGTGTGCGTCCAGTGCATCCGCAGCGGCGCGATCCGCAAGGCCCAGAAGGTCAAACCGTTCGACGTCAGCAGCGTCAAATAGCGATGCCGCTGTCCGCCGAAGAAGTCTCGAAACTTGCCCTGCTCGCTCGTCTCGATCTGTCT
>JBCBLJ010000288.1:0-9135 GCA_038520195.1 Planctomycetota bacterium | reverse complement strand
ATCCGACATTGAACGCATCGATCGATGGGGGCTCATCGATCTACGCAGACGGCACTGTCACGGTGACGACCCAAACCGATCACGATGCGGATGCCAACGGATTCGGTTTGGGTCGTCACCGTGACAGTGCCGTCTGCGTAGATCGATGAGCCCCCATCGATCGATGCGTTCAATGTCGGATTGATTTCGACATCCGAGATCGTTCCAAAGCCTCCCGCCAACGCCCCGCCCGCCGCCGCATTGGCGACCGCTTTGGCTTGCGTCACGGTACTGGTCGCGACGACGTCAAGGCTGCCTACCGTGCCAACCACTTGGCCACTGTCGATTTCACCCAACACGACGCCTTCACCGATGGTCGCCTTCACTGTTCCGCCGACGGTTACATCGGATGCGGAAACACCGGCGGCGACGAAGCCGACGGCGCCGCCCGTGGAGTTGGCGTCAAAATCACGGGTATGACTGGCCAGCACATCCACTCCCGTGGCAAGCAACACCTGTGCTCCATCGCCGATCGACGCGTTCTGGTCGCTGCCAACATCGATCCCGGCGTACTGTACACCGAGGGTGAAGGACGCACCGCCGGCGCCGGCAAGACTGGTGGCATCCACCGATTCATCGGCACTCGCTTGCACCGAGAGTGCTCCTCCGACGGTGATCGTCGAATCACCCGTCGCGCTCGCACCGGCGATGTAAGCGTCCGTGTCGGTTTCGATGCTCACGATCGTGACGGCCGCTCCGACCGCGATGCCGCCGACGGCCGCCGCACCCGCTCCACTTTCAACCACGATGATTTCGCTGGCATCAATCGTCAGGTCCGCACCGACAAAGACGTCGGCACCCTCATCGATGAAGGCAGCAAGGTCTTCGGTCGAGCGATTCGAACTGCCCTTGGGATCGACGGACACCGAGGTCGAGTCGACTTGGTCGCGGACTGCGAGCGGACTTCGATCAGTCAGCCCGGTGCCATCGAATGCGGAAGCCAGGGCGTTGTTAATCGCGGTTGTGGCGTCGGTTGTAATTTCGCTCGATCCATCGCTAGATAAACCAGTGCCGATGCTCAGCAATGCAATGGTTCCGCTGATGCCAAGCGGTGCCACCGACAGTCCGCCGGCACCGGCAAAGAGATCCTTCTCCGACAAAGCTTGTACGGTGAGGCTATCGACAGCGCTAACGAACGATTCACTTCCAATGTGCGCGTCGACCGTGTTTTGAATCTCCTGAATGGTTAACGCGCCCGCGACGCCTGCACTCGTGACCGAGCCCGAAGCGGCACCGACAAGCTGTTCGATCGTGGTATCGTCTTGCGCGTAAACGGTGACCGATTGCCCGCTTGCGTCGTAGCCATCGTCCGCATTGACCGATGCCGCCCGTGAACCGCCGCCTTCGATGATCGCGCGAGTATCGGTCGTGGAGTTGTAGAAGACGAAGCTGCCTTGGAAACTTGCTGAAAGGGAGCCGCCCAGCATGACCGCACTGGTGTCGACCGAGACTTCGCTCTTCGCTTCTACCAGCGTCGCTCCGTTGGCGTTAGTGTGCGCCGACGTCATCAAGGCTTCGGTGACGTTGTTGTTATCAACCACCGCGAACGTGCCGCCGCCCGCTCCCGAAGCGATTCCGACACTAATACCACCGACGGCCGCAAAGACGGTCATGGTGTCACTCGCGGTGACGTTTAAGTCACCTTCCGCAAAGACATCGACCTCGCGGATCTCCGCTCGATTGGTGTTGCTAAAGCCGGTGTAGTCCACCGAGCCCGCGCCGGCAAACGTGGCCGCTGCTGCCAGGCCAACCACCACGGTTTCCTTCACTTCCCGCGTCGCCGTGCTGACGTCGACGTCGCCGCCGGAATAGATTGCCGCACGCCCGTTGCCCGTCGCGTCCGTCAAATCGGAATCGGTGATCAACGCCTGCGTGTCGTTGCTGACGAACGCGCCCTGTGCCGCCAGACCAATTCCGGATGCACTGGAGGAAATGCCAGCGGCGCCGACGAGGGTCGCCAGATCGGTGTCCTGATGAGCCCGCACAATCACGTCGCCACCGAGGTCATCGGATTCATTGACGGTCGAGTTGTCGATATAGGCGTAAGTCGTATCGAACAGGAACGACGGAGTGAGGTTGATTCCAATGCCGGCGGCGGCACCGGAAGCGCTGAGGCTTCCAGAGAGGAGTTCCAACCCTTGCGTCGAACTGGCGATCACGGCCAGGCCTGATCGTGTCTCGGTCGACTGATTCGCCTGATCATCCCAGGTCGGAATCGTCAGCGTGACCGAGTCATTGGCGCGGGCAAAGATCTCGGATGCTTCGATGTACGCCCGCGTATTGTTGGTGATCAGACCGACCGACAGCGCGCCACCAATTCCCGATGCCGAGCTACTGAAAGAGATCGCTCCGCCGATGGTCGTGAGGTCGGCGTCTTGATCGGCATGGACGAACACGTTGCGATCCGCATCGACCGATGAGTCGCTGATGTAGGCGAGCGTGTCGGTGACGATCAAAGCGACGACCGCCGAACCGGCAAGTGCGGTCTGCGCGGCGGCCGCGAAACCGACCGCGATCGTGTCGATGCGATTAGTGGAGTCCGCTTCCACGAGCACGCTTCCGTCAATCGCGTCCAAGTCCGAGCCTTCGACGTACGAATCGACCGTGTCACGAATGATGGAAATGGCCAGCGCCGCGCCGACCGCCTCGCCGTCGCCGGCCAGTGCTACACCGCCAGCAAGCGACTGCGTCAACGAGGAATTCGTCGACTGGAGATCAATGTCGCCGGCCGTCCCGCTGACCGTCACGGTGGAATCTTCGATGTAGCTGTCCACATTTTGGAATGTCAGGTTCAACGTGAACTGACCGCCCACCGCATTGTTCCTTGCGCCCGCTCCACCCACGCCGAGTGACTGAATCGTACCGTCCGACGTAGCCAGCAAGTCCACCGAGTCGGCGGTGACGGTGGTCGTGGAGAGGTACGACTCGACATCCGTAAAGATGTTGTTGGACGCAAGCGAAATACCGACTCCGGTACTGTTCGCTGAAGATGAACTGGTGAACGCGACCGCACCGGCGCCCGCGACCGACTGGATTGTCGATGTGTTGTCGGCGTTGATCGTCACATTGCCGTCGGCATCGATCCCGTCGGAGCTCTTTCGTTTGATGTAGGCCCTTGTTCGTGTGTTCGTCACGTTCACGCCGACACTGATTGCACCGGCAAAAGCAAACTTGGTGTCTTGATAAAGCCCGACGGCCGCCGCGATCGCGATTCCGACCGACGTGATACTCGCGTTCGAGGTCGCCGTGACATTGACGTCTTCTGCGGAAACGTCCGAGTCTTCGATGAACGCCGCGGCTCCCGTGGTGTTGCCGATGACGTTGACGCTGATTGACGCGCCGATGCTCAGTTGACTTCTTGGCGTTTCATCACCCGCACCGGCAATCTGTTTTCCGGAGAAGTTGGCGGAGACGGCACCCGCCACTGCCAGAATGCTCGGTTCCTCGTTCGCGGTAACGTTGACGTTACCGGCATCGATGTCGGAACCGTCACTGATCCGCGCGACCGTGTCGTTGGAAATCACATTGACGGACACCGAACCGGCGAGCGCGAGTATTCCGTTGACCGAGGATCCGCTGACGCTGATGGCAATGATCTCGCCCGCCGTTTCGGCGCCGACGGTGACATCTCCGGTCGTTGTGACCGTTGAATCATCAATCCGAGCTTGGGTCGAGTTGGAGACGACGTTGATGTTGAACGATCCCGCGAGTCCGACCGAATTCGCCGTGGAGTTTGCGATCGCGATCGCCCCCGAACCGCTACCGATCAACGTCGTGTTGGTTGCGGCAACTTCCAAGCTCTCAGCTTGGAACGAAGGGCCGACGACAAAGGCATTCGTGGTGTCGCGGATGATGTTGACCGAGATGTCGCCCGCAATTGCGACGCCAAAGCGAGGTTGGTTTTCGCCGTTTTGTCGATCCACGGCGGCCTGGTAGGAAGTCACCTGTCCCGACTGAATGCCGCCGCCGCGTTTCTCCGTCGCCGTCGCCGCCGCCAACGAAACCGAAATGATCTCGCCCGAGTTGTTGGCAACGACCAATGCATCGCCGCCGGAAATGACGAACCCGTCGCCTTCCGGATCCGTGAAGGCGTGTTCGAAGCCAGCGGAGAGCGTGCCGTCTAGCGGTAGAGCCGTCGGAGTGTCTGCGGTCGCTTCGCCAAGCGTCTCGGCGAGTTGAATCGTTGTGCTGTCGATATCAATGACGAAATACGTTGTGCCATCGGTCAATCCGCCGATCGCAGTCCCGCCACCGTCGTCATAGACCAAGGCGTCGCCCGTCGTGAAGCCGTGCGTTCGACCGAAGTCGATTGTGCTGAGCTGACTGTCGACGACGACTTCCGGACGAAACGTTCGACCGAAGCCGTGATTGGTTCCACCGGCAAGATCCGGATCTAACTCGATGACCTCGGGATCCGAAAGCAATGCCTCATCGGCCGTCTCGGTGAGCTGAATCGTTGTGGTGTCAACGACGATGACGTAGTAGATGTTCCCATGTCCGAGGCCTCCGATCTCGGCATCACCAAGTGAGCCACGGCTATAAACAACCGCGTCGCCGGTCGTGAATCCGTGCGTGTAACCGAGATCAATCTTGTTGGTATCGCCACCAGTGACCGCGGTCGATGGATCGAAGACTTTCCCCAACCCATGGGTCGACCGATCCGACGAAGAAGGATCAAGCGACAATCGGAACGTGTAGTCGCTCCCGGTCGAACTGGAGGCATCCAGATCGATCCGTTCGTACGTCTGGAAGTAGTGTGACTCGTCGGCGTTCGACACGCTGATCCCGATGCGTCCATCAGCCCATCGGAATCCATGGACGCCGGCCGCGTTGGTCGTCACCAAGGTCAACGCGTCACCGCTGGGCTCAAGTGCTAGCTGAATCGCGATGCTTTGCGTCGTCGTGTCACCGGTTTCCAAGTCAACGACATTCGCTTCACCATCGACGGCAATCACGTAAAAGGATTGGCCTTCGGTCATCGTGACGGTTTCACCCGTGTCCGGATCGACGTACTGCAATGCCGCAACGGTGTCGGTCGCGTCGTCCGCGTAGTAGGCGGCGATCGTATAAATCAGTTCGTCGTCAGTACTGTATTCATGCACCTCGTTCAAGTTGATGATGGAGTCGGAGATGTCTTCTTCGGATTCAAAGAAACGCCACTTTCCGACATCGGCATCGTCTTCGGTTTCCGCCAACGCGATCGTTTCCTCGCCGTCGACAACGACGTAGTACACCTCGCCGTCCGTCAGACCACTCAGAGGTGTGCCGTCTGCGGCGCGATAAATGATCGGATCGCCATTGTTGAAGCCGTGGTAGAAACCCAGATCGATCGTTCGTGTCGTCGAATCCACGTTGGCGTCGCTCAGAACGACACCCGGCTGCAAGGTGTGGGCGTGACCGACGGAGTCCGCCGCATCGCCGAGCGAAACGACGTTGCCATCACTATCCTTGAGCTGAAGCGAGACCTCGTCGACAGACTCGATAAAGTAGGTTGCTCCATCGGTCAGATCGCCGAATGCCTCACCGCCGCCTGCCGTGTACCTGACAGCTTGATTGGCGATGAATTCGTGTTCGTAATTGAAGATGATCGTGTCATCATCGACAGTCGCGTCGGGATCAAACACAGTGTCGAACGTGAGACGCCCGACTTCGGGGAACTCGGTCAGGGCCAGCGTGGTCGTTCCCGTCGGGAACGCGTAGTAAATGGTGCCATCCACCAGACCGCCAACCGCGTCGCCCGTGCCTTGGTGGTAGATGACGGGATCGCCGAGTTGGAAACCGTGGGCGTACCCGAGATCGATGATCTCCATTCCCTGGGCGTCAGCGATATCCGCCGCTTCAAAGTTCGTCGTCGAACTCTCGCTGGCCTCCAGGGCCGTGCGAGCCAACTTGATCGTCGGGTCACCGGATGAATCCGAGTCGGAAACCAGATTGACGAAGTAGGTGTCTCCGTCATAAAGCCCGTCGATCGTGAAGTCGCCACCGGACGAATACGTCACGACATCGCCGTCGCTGAATCCGTGGTCGTACCCGAGGTAGATCTCGCCTTCGCTGTCGATGCCGACGCCTGGTCCGGAAACTCCCTCCGGCGTTAGTTTGATGCCCAGCCCGTTTCCGACCAGGGCTTCGGTGGTCCGCACGATGTCTTTCAGGGAGACGGCAACCCCAACTCCAATGTTGCGTCCCAATGAGATCGCTCCGGCACCGGCGTACAGCCCCGCCGTGTCATCGGCCAACACAAGCAGACTGAGGTCGGTGGTGTAAACGCCGCCGTCAATGCTGACGATGTGATCGTCGCCCGAATTGACGCTGCCATCATTGTTGCTGTCCAGGCTGGCGAGATCATTCGGCAGCGAGATGCTGGGAATCTCTTCGTCATCGCTTGCGCCGGTAGCTCCCGTTAGCGGCACCAGAAAGTGCGACACACCGATGTCGTCTGTCGGCGTGCTAATGCTGATGACAAGGTCTTGATCAGGCGTCTCTGCGGCGAAGTATTCATCCCGATCCGCTTCAGCGATTAGCTTGAAGGTTGTGTCATCGACAACGTCAACGACATATCGCGTGGCGTGCGTCAAACCGGGAATGTCGTCAACCGACGTGCGACCATCTTCAAGGTTGAAGTACGTGATCGTCTGGCCGTCGACCAAATCGTGTTCGTAGCCGACGTTGATTTTGCCCGACGAATCGGTAATCACTCCACTGGCACTCGGATCGATTCCAGGGAACAGCGTGTGCGATCGACCTTCGGTATCGTCCAAATCGAAGTCAATGACGGACACATCCGAAGGGTCTTCTTTGAGCTGAAGCGTGCTTTCGTCGACGACGACGGCGTAGTAGCGGCTGCGGTCCAGCAAGCCGCCGATGTCGACTCCGTCAGTCCCATGGAAATACATCACCGCCTGACCGTCTGTCAGCCCATGGTCATAAGCGAGCGAGATCGTCTCGGCTTCAACATCGACTCGCAGAATTGGATCGTCGTCACCGTCATCCGAAAGGTCCTCCAGCGGGAAGAACTGAGGGACGTCGCTGAAGACCGAGGTGTCGGCTGCGGAATAGGTATCAAAGTCTCGCGGAACTTTGACCGCCGCGTTACCTGTTGTGATCTGAGCCCCATCATCGATAGACGCGCGAGTGATGTTATCGATCAGCATGGCGATCGCCGCGCCGCCGAACGAAAAGTCGTCGGCCTTGGCCGCTTGGCTCGCCAGCGCGATGCTGCGTTCGTCGCTGCGAGCTAACACGAGCAAACTGCCGGTGTCGACGACGGCACCATCCTTGATCGTTGCCTGGTTGGTCGCCTCTTGGTCGACGACGACGATCGAACCTCCAACGCCTGAGCCACCGGCGACCGTGCCGATGCCGAGTTGTCCGAACAAGAATTGACCGGAAAAATTGACCGAGTCGTTTTCATTGGTGGCGATGATCGACGTGTCACCACCGACGTCGACGACCGCGTTCTCGCCGATGTATGCCTGGCTTTCTCCATCGAGCGAAAGCAAATTGATGTTACCGCCGAAAGCTCGTTCACTGCCGATCGAATAAGCCTCCGCCCAAGACGTAAAGAAGCCGTCCTGGATGCCGAAATTCAAGTTCAATTTGGACGTGATCGTTTTCAGACCGCGCCACTTGTCCCACTTTTGTTCCCAGGGGATTTCCGTTCGGGATTCGACCAATAGATCACTGGCCGCGGTCACCTGTGCCCCGGCGCCGATGTAGGCGTAGGCGTTGTTGGTGTACTGACCAACCGAAACTGCCGCCGCGATGGCATTCTCGCGAACGTTCTGTGCGCCGGGATCGGAAATCGTGTAGGCCGAACCGCTGATCTCAGGCAGATCCGACGACGTCGCGCTGACTTCGATCGAACCATTCGTGGATTCGACGATTGCCCCGGGCCCGATCCGCGCCGTGACTGTGTTGTCGTGATCCGACCAAGCCCAACCGGCGGTGAACCCGAACTTCGCCGTAAAGTCCTCTCGCGATTTCTTGAAGATGCTCTTTAGACCGCCTTTGATACCCCCTTGCGATGCCGCCGAAAGAATCGCCGACGGTCGGGTGATGACGGTCGCGGTGTCCTTCACCAGGTTATTCAAGCCGGTCGCACCGACGACGGAGAAGGCTTGATTCTCGTTGACCTCCGACTTGAAGTCCGCGATGACATCAATGTCTCCACCGGCCGCCACATCACCATCCAACTTGGCTTCCACTAGGTTTGTGTCCAGGCTGACGGTGAGCGAAGTCGCAAAGACACCTTTGCGGCCGGTGTTCGTAATCGCCTTGATGTCGAGTGACTTTTCGCCATGAGCGGTCAACGATACCGCGCCGCCAGCCACGATCGACGTCCCTGCATCCACGATCGCCTTGGACGTCACTTCCGACTTGGCGTAGGCGACCGCTACGTTGACCTTTTCGGTGTAAAGTCCGACGCCAGAAGGCTTAAATCGCGTGGCGCTGACTGACAATGTCGAGGTTGCGTCGGAGTCAATCACGACATCGCCGCTGGCATCGATATTCGCGTTGCCAGTGACTTGAATGTCAGCGGTCGGGTCCGATCGTTCCGCAACGGCAAACGCGGCGAACACCGTGAAGACCGTCACGACAGAGCTCACATTGGCATCGGCATCCAATGTCAGATCGTCCGCCTCGACCGTGCCTCCATCCACGGTGATGACCGCATCGGCCTCTGGACGAACCACGCCACCGAGAACCGATAGACCGATGATATCCAGCACACCGCCGACGAAGCTCTCATCGCTGCCAAAGTTCGCGGTCAAATCGGCGTTGGCCACCAGAGAAACATCACCGCCTTTGATGATCGAGTCCGTCAGGTTGATGGATGATGTGACCGACGCGACGCCGAAATCGTCTTCGCTACCGGTTTGATCCGCCGTCAGTGAAATGTTACCGGCGGAGAAACGGCTCGCGTCCTCGACAAACGCCAGCAGACTCGATCCACTTGCCAGCTCAATCGTGGGTGCATCAAGCCTGATGCTTCCCGAGTCACCAGTGGAGTCGTCAGTCGCGTGAGCGGTAATCGAGCTCGTCCCAGACGCGATCTCTCGCGCCGACAGCGTGGCACCTGCCTCGACGTCAATCGCT
>JBCBLJ010001085.1:0-2180 GCA_038520195.1 Planctomycetota bacterium | reverse complement strand
TCCGATCGTCGAGCGGTCATTTTCGAAGGGGGTTGGTCGCACACGATTCGGTCCTTCCGCGGGGAGCAATTGAATGGAATGTTCCGTCGCGAGCACAAGGATGGTACCGGTGACATTGTCCTGTCTGAGGATGTATCCCGGGACTCGGACGGCGATCGCCGGTTCGAAGAGGTTGGATTCCAGCGAATACGTGATGCCAAGTCCGTGGAAGCGATGTTGTTGGAGTTGGCAGAGCCATGTCGGTGAAGTGGACGCCGATCTCAACTCTGAATTCGAGAGCACTGGCCCAGGGATATGTGCACCACGAAACGGGGAGAGTACTGTTGCGGCGAGAGCCAGGAGGATCCTCGTATCGACATGACGCTGATGCTTTATAATGATGGCATGGTGAATGGAAACGCGCGCGGTTCGTGATTCGAATCGGATGCTTGTTCAAGTCAATGTTGCAGGAGTCTCATGTCTTCACTTACACGTCGCGGTGTTCTGCAAGTCGGAATGTCCGTCGCAGTTCCGTCAGCGATACTGGCTCTGATTGCCGGTTGTGATCCTTCCGACGGCGACGACGCTTCGACGGAATCGCCCACCGCTGAATCCACTGATACTGATACCGAAACCGAGAAAACGACCACCCAATCCAAAGCAGCCATGAAAGTTCATTACCTCGAGATCGTCACGCCGGAAGCCGAGGCCCTTTGCAAGCAGTATTCCGAGGTGCACGGGGCGACGTTTAGCGAGCCGGAGGTGGGTCTAGGAGGTGCGCGGGTTGCAGAATTGGATGGCGGTTGCACCTTGGGCATCCGGGCTCCGATGCATGACATGGAAACGCCGGCGGTGCGCCCTTACGTTTTGGTGACGGACATCAAGGCATCCGTCGAATCGGCATCGGAGGCTGGTGCGAAGGTTGCGGTGCCACCGATGGAGATTCCGAATCGCGGGATGTGCGCGATCGTGATGCACGGCGGCATCGAGTGTGGACTCTGGCAAATCTGATCGTCGCTCGTGAGGTGGGTTAGCCCGTCGCATTTGACGATCGCCTTGCTGATGTCCGTCGCAATGGTCGCACTACCGATGGGCGTGGCACTCTTCGTCCCTTTGGCCTTGGTTGTCTGTTTCGCGGTTCGCTTGGAGCATCGGCATGGCCAAGGCTTGCGCACGGCTTTGACTTACGTCGCGGTGACACTGATCGTGGTTGTGAGTGCGACTCTCGCTCCGGTCAAAACAGTCGATCAGATACTTGAACGAAGGTTCGTATTGCCACAAACTGAGTTCACGGTTGCCGAACTCGATCGCGGTGCCGGCGACCGGCTCATCGATTGGTTGCCGAGATACGTGATCGTGGCTTCGACACCGAAGAATCGCGACACGCTCATTCAATTTGAAGCAACCGACATCAGCCTTCGCGAATTCGTCGATACCGTCGAGACTCAAACCAACCTTCGGCATCGCTTCATGCACTGTGGCAATGGCTCGTCAATTCTGTTCGGTGGCGATTGCTGTTTTGGCGTGCGTCTGCGGTAAACGTAGACGGTGAACCGGAGATGCTTGCGATTCGGATTCGATTGGCAGGCGGAATCAGCGCCCTCTGGATTTCCGGATTCAACCTTGGAATCTTGGTGGTGTCCGAAGAGCTAGTCCGCCCGCCGCGCCGGGGTCTTTCGTGATGTTTTCGCCCGACGAAGTGAATCGTCTGTCGTTTCGGCGAGCTTGGATCCTATTTCCAGGAGCGCTGCTGGGTGTTTTGGCCACGCTGGCGGCGATAGCCTTGTTAGCGGGCGTGCGAGATCCGATCGCCCAGTGGGTAGGACAGCGGGCGGGTGCGTCCGTTGGAGAAGCGGTTCCAGTCCTATTGATGCTGCCAACGATCGCTCCGTTTCTGGCGATTCTCATGTTGGGCGAGCAAAAGGCGAAGCGATTTGCGCTGGTTTGCCCCGTTTGTGGTACGGATGAAAGTCGGGCATCAAGTCGAGTGCTCGCGACTCGCAGTTGCAGTTCGTGCGAAGCTCAGATCATCGAGGGGCCCCGAACACGCGCGACGCGCGTCTACCAACGATACTGCCGACTGAAACAGCGTCAGTTTCTGATCTACTGGCTTTGGGTCTGGCCAGCGTTTGGATTGTCGGTGCTTGCCGTTGGTGGATTTTATCCGGCCGCGACCCATGACTGCCCGCAGATTCTCTGGC
>JBCBLJ010000345.1:0-8269 GCA_038520195.1 Planctomycetota bacterium | reverse complement strand
GTGCTGGGGCTATTCGGCGGATTTGTATTGATGCGACAGTTGTTTCCCCATGTCCCACTCTTCAAACATCTGATCATGGAGACGCCCGACGCGGTGGCGATCGACGAAGCGGAGAAGATGGCGGACTACAGCTGGTTGATGCATCAGACGGGCGAGACGACCACGCCGCTACGGCCAAGCGGGAAAGCGAAGTTCGGGGACGAGATTGTTCAGGTGGTAAGCGACGGGTCGATGATCGACAAGGGTGCCGTGATCAAGGTTGTTGAGGTGCAGGGAGCCAAGATCGTTGTGGAAGCTTAGTCGCCGAGCACTCCAACGAGCGTGGCGGATCGCGCTATAGAGAGAACGCAGCGGTGTTCTTGTCGGTTGGATGCGGACGTGTCTCGGGGGGTGGCTCAATAACGACGAGGTAGTAAGTTGTCATCTTTGTCGTGCAAACTTTGCCGCGGGAGCGGACCATGCCACTGACTTATTCGCTTGGGCTGCTGGGTCTGTTTTTCGTCTTGTTGGTCGGTGAGTTCTTTGTGCCCAGCGCGGGTCTGATTGGCATCGCTGCGGTCGGAACGGCTGTCGCCTCGATCGTGATCGCGTTCACGCACAGTTTGGTTGCCGGTATGGGTGTGACGGCCGCAGTGGCGATCTCCACGCCGGTAATTTTGATCACGATGATCAAGTATTGGCCCCACACGCCGATCGGCCGTTGGATTCTCAATCGACGCCCGGGACAGACAGATGAGCCGATGGAAAGTCGGCTCCGAAGTGGTGAAAAGCGGAAGGACTTGGTCGGCCAAGTCGGCGTGGCAATGACGGATTTGCTGCCGAGTGGGCTCGTTGAAATCGACGGAAAGCGGTTGGACGCGGTCACCGGCGGGGCCCCGATTGATGCGGGAACGCAGGTGGTGGTCACCAGTACTGCAGCGGGCAAGATTCGCGTACGCCGGGCAGGGCGTTCAGACATCGAGCCAGAGCAGGTGGAGGTCGAGAAACGAACGGAGGCCATCGAGTCGTCGTTGGAGTCCTTGGATCTCGAGTCGCTCGATTGATCACGTTTCCGCCGAAAGCGTGCCGTTAATCTCCGTTTTCCCCCGAGTTTGTCGCAGGTGCCCTTAGTTGACACCGGTTGCGGGGGGCGAGACATTAGGGTGAAAGAGTGTCGGGCCTTTTCGAAGCAAAACGTCCGCCGCCAATCCCGAAGATCGCACGGACAGGATGAAAACAATGACAGTCGGGTTTCCGCTTCTCGGTTCGTTTGCCTCCGCGACGAATTTGATCGCTCAAAGTGATTTGAACGTCGCGATGCTGGTGTTGGCGATGGTGATCATCGGCGTTCTGCTGGTGCTGTTTTTTATCTTCGCGAGCTACTTCGGCATTTGGGTTCAGTCTTGGTTGACGGGCGCCGGAGTCGGGATCGGTGATTTGATCGGGATGACGTTTCGAAAGGTGAATGCGCGATCGATCGTTCGTAGCCGAATCATGGCGGTGCAGGCCGGATTGGATGATCCGAACATGACCGGCGATCAACTGGAGGCTCATTACCTGGCTGGCGGAAATGTCCAGCAGGTAACCCGGGCGGTGATCGCGGCCAAGAAGGCGAAAACGATTTCGTTGACCTTCAAAGAAGCGGCGGCGATTGACCTGGCGGGTCGCGATGTTTTGGAATCGGTGAAGACGAGTGTTTACCCGAAGGTGATCGATTGTCCGCCACGCGGTGCCGCGAAGCCGTCGCTCGACGCGGTCGCCAAGGACGGTATCCAATTGAAAGTCCGAGCTCGGGTGACCGTTCGCGCGAACTTGCAACAGTTGATCGGTGGGGCGACCGAAGAGACGATTATCGCTCGCGTTGGGGAGGGGATCGTTTCGGCGATCGGTAGTGCCGCGAATCACAAAGCGGTTCTAGAGAACCCGGATGTGATCAGTAAAGCGGTTCTCGCGAAACGCCTTGACTCGCAAACGGCGTTCGAAATCGTTTCGATCGATATCGCGGACATCGATGTGGGTGCAAACATCGGCGCCCGGCTAATGGCGGACCAAGCCGAAGCAGACACTCAAGTTGCACGGGCCCGAGCGGAAGGCAAACGGGCTGAGGCAGCTGCGGAAGAGCGCGAAAATGAGGCGAAGATTCAGGAGAGCCGCGCGGCTTTAGTGATGGCTCAGGCGGCCGTTCCAGAAGCAATGAGTGAGGCGTTCCGTGAAGGGAATCTGCACATTCTGGAATACTACAAGCTACAGAATGTGAGTGCGGACACCGAAATGCGGAAGTCGATTGCCGCGACGGGCCAAGCTCAATCGCGCGAGGACAATGACCCCAACTAGGGACTGACTCCATGGCTGGTGATCTCGAGGACTTTCTGAAACGCGCCGCCGAACGGCGTGCGGCAAAGCAGCGACAGCAACAAGGCGGTGGCGGTGCTCCACCTCCGCAGCGTCAGCAGCGGCCACCGGCTCAGCAGCCGATCCAGCGGCCAACTCCGGCACGACCTCAGCCACAGCAGCGCCAACGTTTTGAAGAACCGATTCCAGTAGCGGAAGTCGTTGAGCCGGTGAATCCTCTGGCCGAACAGCAACGTCGGCTCGAAGAGGCGAAGAAGAAAGCGGAGGACGCCCGTCAAAAACTCGCCAAGCAGATGCGTCGCAAGCAGGGGAGTACGTCCGAGAAGGCGGCCCCGGGAGTTGTTTTGAGCGGTTCCCCGGCGGAACAATTGTTGGCGATGCTTCGGCAACCGAACGGCATGCAGCAAGCCTTTCTGTTGCGTGAGATTCTTGATCGGCCCGACTTCGACTGAGTCGTTTGTGGCCGTCGCGTAAGCTACTGTCCCGGACCCGGTGGTGGAAAACTTCCGAGATCCGTTTGGAACGGAGGGACTACTCGTTGCTGAGTAGCATCACAATCTTGGCGTGCCCTGACTTCCGAGCGAACGTGAGCGCCGTATCGCCGTCTTCATCGGTCAAATCGGCATCGGCACCTGCTTGAAGAAGCACCTTGACGACCTCGCTATTGCCAAGGCTCGCGGCCATCATCAACGCCGAAAAACCCTCGCCACTATCGATCGCGTTTACTTCCGCGCCCGCATCCAAAAGCGTTTGGACGGTTTCGGGATGTTGGCCACCGCTGGCATGGATGAGCGGCGTGTTGCCTTGGCCATCACGCGCGTCGACTTCCGCGCCATTTTCCAACAGCAGTTTCACGATTTCGGTGTGTCCGTTGTAGGCCGCCGCAGCCAGCGGCGTAATGCCATTTTGGTCAGGTTGGTTAACGTCCAATTCTTCACCGAGGCAGATCTCCACGACTCGCAGTTTCCCGTTGAGTGCGGCGTCACGAAACGCTTCGGGGCTGTACATCCGCGCCGGCGGATCATTGGCGGCCGCCTCTTGGCTCGAATCGTTCGTTTTTGCCATTTCGCTCGGCGTTTCCTCCGGCGACGGTGAGCAAGCGACGGTGAAAGTGAGCAATGCTAGTGGCAGCAAAGCGGATAGCCGGAGGAGCGTCGGGTTGGGCTTCATGGACTGAAATTGAGGTGATGACCGCGTGTGTCACGGCGGCCGCGATGATCTTGTTGTCGGGCGAGAGAAGTTTCCCCCCAACAGTTTACTCTCATCAAGGAAGAGCAAGGCGATGCCAAAGTTTTACATTCAATGCGGTCACCTCGAAGTGGTTCTCACCAGCGATTGCGCCGATTCGGCGGCGCTCGCCGTGGTCGATCGGGTGCTTCAGCCTCACGTTTGGATTTATGACGACCCGGATTTGAGCGAAGACGATTGTCGGCAGCATCTTTTACTCGAAGCGCTCCTTCACCTTCCGACGGAGCTACGTGTCAGCGAGCGTGGTTTCGACCGCCCCGACGCGACTTCGATCCCGGTTCCTGAAACGATTCAATCGTGGCACGCGCTCATGATTGGAATGCAGCGACTGTTCGAGCACGCTGGGCTTTGCCGGACCGTCGCCGTGCTCGCGGGGGCGGACGCGATCCGATCCGCGACCGTGGTGCGTCGTACCCCCAAGTGATCCGCTGGGCGGCTGAACCTGATACGATGAGCGGGTGTCCCGTTCATCGTCGAACGGGACAGCCGTGTCGCCATTGGAGCCCGTTCGTGCAGCAGATCAAGATCTTTAAGAGCGTTGACACCGAGACGGACGACCTCGAAAAGCAGATCAATCGTTTTATCCGCAAGAACAACATTCGTGTGCTTTCGATCACCGGCAACTTGGCCGCCGCGCAGGCACCCTCCGGCGGCGCGATGAGCAGTTTCTCGGCGGGTGATGTGCTGATCATTGTTCTGTACGAAATCGATCAGCCTGGCACCTAACGAGCCTCTTGATGCAGACACCACCGTATCTGCAATCTCCCGACCCGGACATTTGGAACGTCGACCTCAACGAGCAGGCGTTTCAGTGGGGACCGAAAGCGGGCGAACTCGCGTCACGCACCATCGCATTCTTTCCCGAAGTCGACGCGTTGTTGACCTCGTTGGCCGATGCGTTTGACGGGCTACCGGACTTCAGCGGCCTGTTGTTCCTGTTTTCCGCAAGCGTCAACCGAGCCTCCGCCAACGCGCTGGCGCGGCGGGCCCTCGCGAGTAAGCCGGTTTTCACTCGCACCGAAGTGCACGTTGGTGCCGCACATTTGGAGACCGAAGAATCGCCAGGAAGTGTCCGTTCGCGTTTTCGGGATCTATTCGATCGCACCCGACTGCTTTGCGATCAGGATGGTGTGACCCTTGCGCGTTTGTTAGCGGAGGTGTATGAGGTCGAGGTTTCCAAGAACATCGCGTTGTTTCCCCGCGCTAACGTCGAATCAGCGTTTCAGTTCCTGCGGACGGAACCACATGAGCGCCTGCTGCCGCCATCGGCGGTGGACTTGCTCGCGCCGCAGACGGCAACAGTGACAGGCGAAGAGTCGTTGGGTCTTTTCATCAGGTGCTGGAATTTTCTAGAAGAACTCGCTCGGTCGCCGATCGATACGTCCACGGCCGAGTTGAAACTGGCGACCGGCGCCGAGCAACTTCCTTCTCCGGCTGATATCGAGGAGATCAGCGACCGAGAGTTCGCGGGTCTGATCGCATTGCTGGAGTCGGATGATGAGATGGGTGAGGTGTCGAGCGCGGCGCGTCATGTTGCTTCGGTCGCCTCGCTACCGCTTTCGCCCAGTGACCCATCCGAACTACCGATTGGCGGCGTTTCGGACATCACCAATCGCGGCAGTCCGGAGCGTCTGCTGATGACTGAGCTGGCGGCGGATCCGATGCTATTGATCGCTCGCATCGCGACCGGCAAAGCTCTTTACCTGCGTCGTGAAACGCCGCCTAACCGAGGAGAACTTGCGCGTACCATTTTGATCGAAAGCAGTGTCCGAACGTGGGGGCAAACTCGCGTGCGAGCGCTTGCGGTCGCACTCGGGCTCGCGGCATCCGAGCAGTCTCGCCGCAATGCGGCGGTCGAGGTCGTCACGCTCGGCGACGAGGTGATCGTCGAGAAGTTTTCTTCAAAGCTGGGATTGAAGCAGCACCTGATGAGGCTGAGCGCCGTGCCGCATCCTGGATCCGCGCTTCGACAGTGGTTTGAACGAAAGCCGGAGGAAGAGGAATCGCCGGTGTTGGTGCTGGCGGCGAGGACGCTGAAGGATGAGTCGTTTCGCCGTTCGCTCCGCGAGCTCGATCAAGAACTGCTGTTGGCGACGATCGATCATCGCGGCGACGTCCGGATTATTCGTGTGGATCGGATGGGCGAGACTGAACTGCGACGGTTGCGGGTCGAAGAACTCAAACTGGGCGAAACGAAACGGCCTCTGCGGGGATTGCCCGCTGACGATTATCCGGCGTTCGTTCGCTTGCCACGGTCACCGTTACGTTTTTCGAACAACTCGAGCCCGACTTGGTGTGTGGCGTCACACGGGGCCGGGCTATGGCTGCGGACACCTGATCAGAGGCTGTTGTTTTATGATCGCAAGGGCAAAGGTGGCTTGACGGTATTGGAGCGGTTTCAGTTCGATGAGGTCAAAGCACACCGCGTCAGTGGGTCAATCCTTGAACTGGTGATCCGCCAACAGGGACAAACCCAGTATTTGCGCATTGACCCTTACGACGGAGTGTCTCACCTGATTTCGTTGCGATTGGATGCAGATTTCGTTTTTGATCTCTCTTCGCTATTTGCTCGCGACAGAGCGGGACTTCATTTGATCGACAAATCGACGGGAGAGGTGCTGGACTCTGAGTTGTCGGACGACTGGGAGTTGGCTAACGGCGTGCCGTTTCGCACACCCAAACGATTTCAGGCATCGAATGAACGCGATGCGCTGTTCATCGCACAGCAAACGGGTAACCAGATTCGTTGGCATCGATTCGCGGTTGCGAAGGGTGAATTAGGGATCGATGCCGGCCCGCCAGTCGGCTGGCGAGGGCCCGGCGACGTGCCGGTGCTTGTAGCGGCACGTCTCGATCGAATCAAAATTTTGGGGGAAAGCGACACGAGCGTTCCTGTGCACGCTCCGAGATCGACGATTTACTCGAACACGAAGTTGGAACGCGTGTCTTCCGACGGGAAACGCGCGATCTTGAAGACGACGGCGCTCGTCAGCGAACATTCGGCGCCGCAGAGTTCACGCCGGTCCGAAAGCGCGACCGAGCGACCCTTCGCGAAACCCATCCGTGTTTGCCTTGAGCTTCAGACAGGCAAGTTGACCAACGTGTCTGGTGGCCCAATAAATGAGCTCATGCGTTTGAACGAGTCGGCGCTGGGCTACTATCGTCAAATCGAAACGATGGGGCGATTCACCGGCGTTGGAGTGACCAGTCGCGGCCTGTTTTTGATGCGGCGTCGGAGCAAGCCGCCATTCTTAATCGTGGCTCGCGACCAAATGGGGTTTCAGGCGGTCACCGAGCTAATGAACCGGGATGTTTCGCCGGTCCCGTTTGGCGAAAAATACGTTGTTCCGTCGGGTGTGAAAGAAACAACGCGCCATGTCGGTCCGCCGGAATCAGACTGGGGCCTGCGTCTGGCATCGTTCGGTGATGCACGGGTATGGCTGGACTCGCGAGGTCTATTGCACTTTTCGATTCGAGATGATTCACGGCAGCTGACATTTGTGATTCAATCGCAAGCACAGTTTTTCGGCGGCTGGTTCAGTGACAGCGGCGTCTTTGGTGCCTCATATTACCACGAGAGGCAAGAAGGCTTGGCCACGCCTCCGGCGGTCTTCCAATGGTATCGACGCTGGCTCCAAGTCGCGCGGGAGTCGTGATGTTTGAGATCGATCAAAGACTGCGATACACCGCCTCGGCTTCGATGCCCACGAGCGCGGAAGGGATTTGGTTTCCGGGACTGGTTCAGGGGACCGAACGGTGGCGCGATTTGCTCGTCGAGTTGTTGCGTTTGCAAGAACGAGAAGCGAGTCCGATGGTGTATCGCATCGACGCGGGGAGCGCGGTCGAGCTTTGTGTATTCGCTTCCGACGGAGACATCGAAATCGCAATCAACGGTGGCATCCCGTTGGTGACGTGGACGGCGGAAACCGGATCCACCGGGCTGGTGATCTGGCATCCCTATAACGCATCGGTTTTTCCTGGTGATTCGTTCGCCGACGAAGCGGCCGTCAGCGACGCGTTTCACTTTTGGCATCCCGTGCATGGCCTGCTCCGCCTTGAAGCCGCAAACCGCTTTGAGGCAATTGAGTTTTTTGAGTCGCCCCCAGACGCGGGGCATCCATGGCGAACACCACCCGAATTCTTGGTTCGTTTTCCGGTGATCCGGGATCTGCATCCCGCGGAGGAACCCGAGGTTTCGGCGTTCTTGGCGGAGGGCAACGAAGACATCGGTGCGGACTCCGAAGGCCTCGCCAAAGCCACTCGGGATGAATCCGCGGGTGCGTTGACGAAGGCGAAGCGGCGGATACTGGAGTGGATCGATGAGAAATCGTCGAAGCCGGAGCCGTCGAAGCCGGAGCCGACAACCAAGCAGACAAGATCAGCGGGAGGCAAGCTCGCGGCGGGTTCCGGTGGCACATCGGGGCCCAGTGCGATCGGTCGATTGATAGGGACTGTCAGTCGATCATTGGCGGAACGGCTGAGTCGACGTTTGCAGGCCGAGCGAGAACGGCAGATCGGCAAGTTGTTGGACCTGATGCGTTCGGACCCCGATCGAGCGTTGCGGTTTGCGCTGCCGATCGGCGGTGAGGGCGGATTTCGCGGATTCGCTCGACCGGGCGCGAGGCTGCAAGAACGGACGCCGGATTTTTCGATGTCAGGCTTGGCTGGCGGGGGACCGGTCGACTGTTGG
>JBCBLJ010001035.1:0-2397 GCA_038520195.1 Planctomycetota bacterium | reverse complement strand
GCTTGGAAAAACGGTAACCCGACGCGTGAGCGAGGGATTCCAGCCTTTCCCTCGCTCACGCGTCGGGTTACCAAGCAAGATCAATTCGTTCCCGCAGCACTAGTTGCAGATTCGATCGCGAAATCGGCGCCATACCGAAGGTGCATACCTGCGACACAGCACTCGCAACAAATCACGCTGAATCGGCAACTTGCACGCATCAAAAACCTCTTCGATCTCAAAACTCGGACGAGCTTCATTCTTCACCCGTTGGACGACCGATTCGATGCTATCCGCAAGCGACTTTGAGTTCTCTGCCCACTGGAGATTTTGAACGGCAAAACAACGCGCGCGATCCTTCATCTCCTGAAGTTGAGAGCTTCGATCCAGGTAAAAACGCATCGAATCCGCGACGTCGGATGCATCGCAAAAGGACATTGCCCAATAGTACCCGTCGCCGCGCCCACGATAGTTCATCGGCGGCACGAGATAGCCGTTGTCGCCGTGGCGGACAAACTCATTCATGGGTCCACAATCCGTCGTCACCGTGGGTAAACCACAGGCCAATGCTTCCGCGATGGTCAACCCAATCCCTTCCAGCACTGTCGGATACACATAGACATCACCGAGGTGATAAAGCCCAGGCGCGCCGACCGTTTCGCAACGCACCTCGATTCGCGAATCACTTTCACAAAGCTGCTGAAGCGCGGGAAACCCGCTGAGCTCTCGTTGCATATGAACGAGTAACCTCGCCTCGGGATCCTCGATCTGCAGAAAGGCGCGAACCACGATTTCGGTTCCCTTCCGATCAGGACTCATCCCTGCAGAGTGAAAAAACGTGAACGGTCGACTCTCATCGGTTTCGGCCGGACAAAAGGTGTCGGTGTCCGTTCCCCATGGTAGGTAAAAGCAACTCGGATGGTCTTGAAAGACGCTGTAGTGACGTTGCGTGTTGCAAAGCAAAAAATCGTATTGCTTAAAGTACGGAACCGTTTGGGCCGTATAAAAATCAACGTAGGTTCCCAACGCCACACTCGGCAACTCGCGGCACGCTCTGGCGACCACAGGCCAATGGTTCTGTTCGTTGAAAACCACCGCATCCAAGTGCTGGTCACGCACCCACGAAACGAATTGCCGCCATCTCACCGAAGTCCAGGGCCAATTCCGCCTTCGCGGGCACCAAGTCACATCTTCGCCATCCCAGTTGGGATCACCTTCTCCCAACATCTCCCCACCACGAGCAAAGATCCGCACTTCGTGCCCGCTTGCGCGAAGTGTTGATCGGTACGCGCGAGAGACCATCGCGGCACCGCGTTCGAACCAAGTTGTGACGATTCCAATTTTCAATGCTGACTATGCCTTGGAAGTTTGGCGTACGAAACGCGGGTACCAGTCCGGGGTCGAACTGAAGTTACCGTCCAAAAAATCCAACATCCGACGTAAAGTCAGGGGCACGCTGTAGTCGCGCGCCACCCTTGCCGCCGCGCGTCGCCCAATGTTCGACGCCCGCTCGGAATCGTCGCACAAGATCGATATCTCGCGTTCCAACTCTTCGATCGATTCGACAAACACGGTCTCTTCACGGTCGGCCAGAAGCCTTTCACATCCGGGGAACCGCCAGTGAATCAAGGCTGCCCCAAACTGGAGGTAGTGAGTCACACGATCCGAGCAATAGAGGTATTCGTCTTGAAATGCACTGACCGCGATCCCAACACAACAGTTGCGGATTGCGGCGATGTAATCGGACCCTCGTAGCCTCCGCGGCCGGTCAAACCTCTTCGCGATTCTTTGAAGCAATGGATTTGCGAACCTGCGCCGACAGCTTCCCACAAGATCAATCTGAGGAGAACGATCGATATAACGAAAGACCGCTTGTCGCTCCTCACCCGCGAAGCCATACCTCGACGCCGTCATGAGTGGACGACCTGTCGGCGATCGCGTTCGCGCCGACCATGTCTTCATCAAAGCGAGGTTGCAAGGATTGAAAAAGAAGCAGGCGTTCCCCGGGCTACCACACGAAACGACCTCCTCAAATCGCCTACCCCCGGACGTACTGAAATAGGCGTCACAATGTGGGAGCAACTCCACCAGCCACGGTTCAGGCTGCTCACGCACATCGCCATACCAAAGTGCAACCGATGTCCCGTCGCGAGAAATCCGCGCCAGTGTCTCAGGCCAAATCAGTTCGCCCTTTCCGATGAACAGAAGATCCGCGTTTTTCGCGAGAGAAACCAATTCGCTATTCATCTCCTGCTGCCCCACCTCGGTGGCGCGGGCGCGATAGTCAAACGAACGGTATTTCAGGCTCAAAGCATCGAAACCAGCACGAAAAACAACGTCTCCTCCCAACTCATGATCAGCAAAGATCCCCGCGTGAATCACATTCATTTCACACGCACCAGAATCCAAGACTCACCG
>JBCBLJ010001033.1:0-2414 GCA_038520195.1 Planctomycetota bacterium | reverse complement strand
TGCTATCCCGAGTTCTATCTCGAGGACACCGAAGGCGAGGGACATTGGTACCCTTGCCAAGCTGCCGGGACCCGGCAATTCGGACGCATGGACGAGACGCGACCGGTCCTACAAAAAGGCGATCGCTTTCGCGTCCCCGAAAAGAAGGGATCGGTCCGTTACGTTTCGGAGTTTTTCCAATGCGACCGCAAAGGGAAAGCGAACCCCAACCCGAATTTCATTCGCGAACGCGTCGACGTTTGACCCTCCGCAGTGCCGTTTCGCGCAGTGCCGTTCAGTAAGTCGGACTGCAACGGTCGTTTTTTTGCCGGCTTGCGTTGCCGATCGATCGTGGAGCGGTGCTCGCGTTCTGAATCCGTGGCGGTTGCGAGGGGGAGTAGGAGCCAAGTGGGAGTAGGAGTACGAGGGCGAATAGGGTTGGAGGCAGTGTATCGGCGAAAGGTTCGCTGCACGAATCGAGACGACTCCAACCGCACTCCTTCAAGCGGGCTAAGGGAACAGTTTCAGCGAGATCGGTTTGCCTTCGACCGGTAGCTCGGTCACTTCGACCGGCTGACGCAGCGAATCAACCAGGGCTTCGATCCGTTGAAGTTCGGCGCGTTCTTCCGCCGCCGAAGCATCACGCGATGCATTGGTGCAAATCACAATCGTGTCGTTCGCGTTCGCAACTTCAAGCGACCAGGCGACCGCCCGTTCAAAGTCCGCGACGAGACGAAGCTCGGCACACTGCTGAACACCATCGAGAATTTGGTGCGAACGATCCAAAAAGGAGCCTCCCGCGTCGGTTCGCGAAGTCACCACGCAGCGATGCGCGTGGCGTTCCAACGCGTGACCGTATGCCGCCAGAGTTTCCGAATCGTCTTCATTGCCGGTCGCGAACACGCACCAGACTTTGCCGCCAACGCCCACCGCCTTGGCGGTCTTCAATGACTGAACCAGTCGGTCGACACCTCCGGCCGACTCCAACACCACCGTCGGCGAGCCGAACTCCACCAAGCGTTGACCTCGACCCGGAATCGATCGCAATGCCGAAAGGTTTTTTGCCGATGCGGCAAGAGAATGACCGAGTAAACCAGCGAGCGCGGTGGCCGACGCGATGTTGTCCGCCATCGCACGGCCACAAAGTGGGGTTTCCATCATCGCATTGGTATCGGCCGAAGACAGCATCAACGTCGTCATACCACCCGACTGATCCACGATCCGCGCCGCGAAATCGGCGGCTTCACCGGTCCCGTAAGTCACGTATTGATGACCCGACGTCTCGACGGAACGCGACGCCTTGGAATCAGTCGCCAAAAGCAATACCACTCCCTTGGGCGTCAGCCGATCGAGCAAACAGTCCAGTCCGCTCGGGCCAAAGTCATCCGATCGACTGCTTCGCCCGGCGACGACCAAGACATCAAATTGCAACGAATCGAATCGACCCTGCCGAGCCGCGTTTTCGTCGATCTCGACCAACGCGATCCGCGAGCCGCAGTCGTAGGCCTCGCCCAGCCACCGAATCAATTCGGCTCCGTGAGGCAATTGACGCGCGGGCGTTTCACCAATCACGCCGTCATGACTGCCAAGATCGCATTGGAAAGCCGTGCGAATCCCCATTGCGTTGGTGACTGTCGCCATCAGCAAACACGTCGAGGTCTTTCCACTGGTTCCCAACACGCCGACGGTCAAGAGTTTTCGGTCCGGTGAACCTTCGGTAGCAGACGCGATTTCAGCAAGCGCTCGGTCGACGCTTCCAACGATGCACTGCGGGATCGGGCAGGGCAACATCTGTTCGGTCAAGATCCCGGACGCACCAAGAGCCATCGCCTGGGAGATCAACTCGTTGGGATCCCCCTCGCCGGCGCGGAAGACAACCACTTCACCGGCGACACAGTGTGCAACATCCATCGCCAACCCCGTCCAATGAACGTCGTCACACCCAAAAAACTTGGCGTCTGGCAGCAATGCACGCAGTGAGATCGACGAATGCGCCGCGGAATCCGATGTATCGCGTTCTTCGCCGTCGGTTGGACACTTGGCAAAACCATGCTTCGGCGTTGCCGGCGCGTCCGACAGATGGACGCGGAAAGAACTGGACGTTTCACCGTCAAAGACATGACGTCGCATGTGGAAGCCTCCGTGCTATTCCATTTTTCGGTCTTCCAATCGCAAGACCGAATCGCGATGACAGTCAGCGATCCTTCCGCCGACAAAGTTCATCATCACGATGGTGAATTGTTCTCCGATCGCCGACTGGGTCAATACGAATCCTCAAGACCCACCGGCAAACTAGACGCTCGTTTCATTGCTAGCACGCATTGACATGCCCATGGGCGGGGCACGCGAAACGCAATCGTCAACTCCGCCGGCTCGGTACCGGCAAGAGCATCGCCGCGTGAGAACGATCACTTGTGATTGCAAAGACTCTCGAC
>JBCBLJ010001213.1:0-1507 GCA_038520195.1 Planctomycetota bacterium | reverse complement strand
CCTTGGAAATAGAACGCATGACGATCGTCTCCAAGTAGCCGGAGTTGCGTTATCCGACGGCGAACGAGCTGGCCGACGATTTGCAACGGTTTTTGGAGGACCGCCCGATCCACGCTCGCCGTCTATCGGTATTGGAACGACTGCAAAGGTGGAGCCGACGCAACCGAGCGCTTTCCATTGCCGTGTCGGCGGTCGCCGCGTTGCTGGTATTAATCGGGCTTGGGGCTTCGATCGCATCGGTCTACTTTCGCGACCTTCAGTTGACTGCGGAATCTCGAAGCGAGGAACTGCAGCGAACCTTGTACTTTACACAGATGAATTTGGCCGGCCCGTCGTCGACCGCCGCGTACGGAGCACCAACGATTCGCGGTCGTCTGGAACAATGGTTGCCCGCAAACGTTGGCGTCGACCTCCGAGGCTGGGAATGGTTTTATCTGTATTCCGTTTCCCACCGCGAACGATTCGCCAGCCAGCCGCAATCGGGCTATGTGTGGTCGGTGGACTATCATCCGTCCGGAAGAGAATTCGCCAGTCTCGTCAATGGATGGGGTATCCAAATTCGAGACGCAGACTCTGGCCACGTGGTTCGTGAACAAGCCCTGGGTTCGGCACGCAGCGTCGATTGGAGTCCCAACGGTCAGCGCGTCGCTGTTTCGGGCTTCGATGGCAACGTTCGGATTTTGCAATCCAGATCTTTGGAAACCGCGTTGACCCTACGCAGTGGCTTTGACCGAGAAGTCTTCGATGTCAAGTGGAGTCCCAGTGGTGAGGTGCTCGCGACCTGCCAGTCCTACGATCAGGATGAACCAAATGTGATCCGCATCTGGGACGCATTCTCCGGTGAGTTGACTCGATCGCTCGACGCAGGATCGGGTTCGATTCGGCAATTGGCGTGGAGTCCTGATGGGCAGTCTCTCTCCGCCGCGACGGATCAGCAGACCCTCGTTTGGAATGCAACGACGTGGGAGGAAGCGAACGCTTTTCGTGGAGCCTCCCATACGGTCTGTTGGAGTCCCGATGGTCGTACGCTGGCCTCGGGCCACTCCGGCATCACGCTGCATGATCGGCAGCAACGCCGCGAAGCACGGTCGCTGAAGATCGATCCCGTTGCGGGTTCTGTCTTCCAAGTGATTTGGCGACGAGATGCAACGCAGTTGGCGTGCGCGCATTTCGATGGCACCGTTCGGCTGTACGATGCCGAGTCCGGTCGCCAGCTTCGAAAACTCTACGGCCATACGGGACAGGTGCGCGGAATTGCGTGGAGCCCTAACGGGACGCGCTTAGTTTCCGGCGGACTTGGAAACACGGTCCGGCTATGGGATATCGAATCCAATGATCAAACGCAGATCATTCCCGACGCAGCCGCCAAGGTTGCGCAATGGAGTCGAGACGGCGGGTGGCTTGCATTGGGGGCGACCTGGGAAAGCCGATTGATGATTTGGGATCTGACGACGGGTGTTGAGCAGGTCGTTGATCCATCTGCACGACGCGTCGAGGCGATTTGCGT
>JBCBLJ010000042.1:0-20781 GCA_038520195.1 Planctomycetota bacterium | reverse complement strand
GGTCAGGAAAGTGACGTCGACATGGAGCGTGTTTCGCACTGGTACGACGTCTTGATGGACTTCGATCACGGCGAGCTGAACGCACGGATTCGTCAAAATACGTTCCTCAGTGCCGGGTTCTTCGCGCGTCTTGATGGCGACACCGACAAAGCGATTGAATTGTGGCAACGTGGCCTCCAAGAGGTAAACCTCGACAACATCGAATTGCTCGGCGTCCTGGTAACCGAGGTCTCAGCGAAGCAGGAAAGAAGCAACACCGATGTTCAACTCGCAAATAAGTCGCTTCAAGACTTGCGCTCTGCCGTAGCCCGCAAGAAGACGGAACTTCGAGAACTGTCGATTCAGGAACTCACCGATGCTGAGCGAACCGCGATCCTTCGGACCGTTGAAATCGCCGCGTGGCGCGCCAGCGTTTCCGAGGCGATTTTGCGACGTACGAACGAGTACGTCGCACCGGAGAGCGACGAGGATGACGGACGAGACCCCGACGAGATCGTCATCGATCTGCTTAAGCGAGCGTTGGGCGACCCAGCGGAAGTCGGCGTCGATGAAAGAGTGCGTGTTGCGACCGTTCTGGCTGAATTGTTCCGAAGGACCGGCGCATGGGATCAGGCAGCCGAGACGTTGAGCAAAGCGTGTGAGGTGATGCCCGGGAACCTGACCCTGCAACTGCAGGCAGCCGAAGCTTGGACGAGAGCCGGCAACCAGCTCAAAGCGATCGAGCATTGGCGAGTCGCTCAGGCCTCCGATGGGTTGCCGATTCGCGTCGCCGCGGCACACGGGACTCTCAACTATCAACTTCGACGAGCACCGGAGTCTCAAGACTTTAGTACCGTCCGACAGGAGGCCGTCGAACTTCGCGAGCGGATGGACGCCGCACTGGAGGCCTCAGCAGATTCACCCGAAAGGAAGGAGGAACTCGACGCCTCCAATGCGTACCTGCGGATTCTCGAGATCTCCATCCCAAGCCCGGGAACGACGCCTGCGGAACACTTGGCATCGCGAACGGTAGCGGAACAATTTGCGGCGCTTGCAGAAGACTTTCCAAGCAACGCTTTGCTGCAGGCTTACGCGGCCGAACGTTTGGCAGCCGTCGGCATCGATGGTGCCGCTGAAGAGGCCGTCGAACGACTCGTGGCACTCGAAGGGAAAGATTCGTCGCGAGTGGCGATTACTCGTGCTCGCCAAATCGCGCTTCGTGGGCAGCCCGTTGCGGCAGCACGGGAATTGATGAAGTTCATGCAGGAACACCCCAAAGACCAAGCCGCGATCGATATCGCGAGGATCGCCGCGGACTTCGCCAATCGAGCGGACGAAACAGGGCTTGCTTATGAAGTGACGGTGTTACTTCCCGAGGAGACTCGTTCGCCCAAGATCGCCTACACCCTTTATCGCATGGCGACACGACTTGGCGAGACCAAAAAGGCAGAGCAGCA
The DNA here is from genome assembly GCA_038520195.1 of Planctomycetota bacterium. Lineage (GTDB taxonomy): Bacteria > Planctomycetota > Planctomycetia > Pirellulales > Pirellulaceae > Stieleria. Next base: position 19,345 of record JBCBLJ010000042.1, on the reverse strand, counting down.
TCTCGCTGAGCTGCGAACACTTGAAGGCGACAACGGGACGTATTGGCGATTCATCGATATCGAGAACATCGTCCTGAAGTTGAGCGCTCGAAACACTGTCATCGAACGCAACGACAGTGAGATGAATCGTGCACAAGGCATGCTCAGCGAATTGATCGCCCGAAGACCACGGTGGGGGCAAGCCCTGGCATTGCGTGCATGGCTGTCGGTGCTGGCCGGATTCGATGAACGATCTGTCGATCAACTCCGGCAAGCCATCGCCGCCGGAGATCAACGTCTTTCGACGCGGCGTCTGTATTGGTCGCAGCTGATGCGGTTGAAGGAGTATGCTGCTGCCGACGAAGACATCAAAAACACGGCAATGGCCAGCGGCGTTGATTTAGACCCCTATAGCGAGATGCAGATCTCCGTTTCCCTCGGCAAGGGAGACCTCAACGAAGCCTTGGAAGAGGCCAGGCGTGCGGTTTCAAACAAACCGGACGATCCAATCTCACATCTAATCGTTGCCAAGACAGCATCGATCGCCGCAATCTCGCAACGTCAAGGCAACTCGACCCCCGAAGTGATTGCGGAGACGGAGAAGCTCGTTGACGAAGCACGGGACGCGATCAAAAAGGCGATCGCGCTTTCCGGCGATGTCGATTACCCGATCCTCTCCACTCAGCTCGCCATCGAGATCGCCCATGGTGATGTCGCTTCGGTGACCGCGCTAGAGAAACAGCTTCTCGAAAACGATGATCTCGGATTGCATTACCAAATGGTGCTCTTGGGTCAGACGTCGGTCTATCTCAACGAGATGGATGAGGCGATCGCACGTTACAAGCAGGCCGACGATGCTCGACCCACGCTACAAACCAAGCTTGCGTTGGCGACGCTCTATAGTCGTCTCGGTCGCCACGACCAAGAAGCGCGGATTCTTCGGAGTGCCATTGGCTTGACGCCACGCAACGCCGAAGTCCGCGAGCGGCTTGCCGAAGCGATCATTTCTCGCGACGGTGATAACGTCGACTGGGCTGAACTCTCGAAGCTGTTGACCGAAGGCAATGGAGTCAATCCTTCCAACCGCTTGCTCTACGCGACGATGCTGGGATCAAGCGAAGATGACGCGCGGCTTCGAGAATCACTGCGAATCCTTCGTGCCCTCGTGCTCGAGAACAACAGCAAGAGTTACTTGGCGTCCCTCACCCTGGGTGCAGTGCTGATCAAGGTCGCTGGCCGAATCCCTGAGACGGCAGCGGATCGGGAAACCAAGCAATCCACCTTCCTGGATGAAGCTCGGACGCTGTACGCGCGGAACGCTCAAAGCATCCAGGCTTCCATTGACGACTTCTATCGATTCGCCGTCTACCTTCTGCAGTACGGAAGTAAAGACGACTGGGACGAAGTCGATCGATTGGCCGAGCGACTCGACTCCACCGAGGGCGGGATCCTGCGGGCGCTTGAACTTCAAATCATCTTGCGGCAAAAGCGCGGCCAAGGAAAATCGATCCCGAAATGGCTTGATGGCTGGGCGGAGAAATCTAAGGGAAAACCCGGCGCGCAGAACAACGAGATCGACCTAGCGGCTGGAACCGCGCTGATCAAACTGGGCTTCGCTGAACAAGGGATTGCTCTCTTCAGGAAAGTCTACGACTCGGATCCGTCGCAACTGTTCAATTACGTGATCGCGCTCACTCAAATCAATCGTTACGACGAAGCGGCGACCGTCGCCGCTGAGCACTTTGGGAAGTTTGAAGACGCCCAATCGGCAATGTTGCTTGTCGAGGCGATTCTTGGGGCGGAGGAGCCGAGGGCCTACTCGAAATACAGCGACCTATTGGAACGCGCCACGAAACTTCATGAACGCGATGCACCTTTGCTCGATAGCGTCGCCACGTTGGCCATGCAGTCTGGCCGGGTCAGGACCGCGATCACGCTCTATCACTCTGTCCTCGAATTGGACCCACAGCGTTTGCGGACGCTCAACAACCTAGCGATGGCCTACTCCCAGATCCCGAACCAGGCTGTTCGAGGATTGAAGGTGATCGATCGCGCGTTGGAAGTCGTCACGGGCCCCGCGCGTGCGGAGTTGCTTGACACCAAAGGCACGCTGCTGATGGAGGCGAAACAGTACGAGCGGGCCATCGAGGTCTTTGACGAGGCAATTGAAATCCGAGATGACCCCCGCTTCCACTTTCACAAAGTCTTGGTGCTCATTCGGCAAGAGCGGCTATCCGACGCGACGCGGCAGTGGACGATGCTGGATCGAAAGAGGATCAACACAAAAGGGCTCACCAAAGAGGAGCAGTCGATTTACAGCCGAATGCTTAAGGACTACGAAGTGAGAGGACGCCAAGCCGATTACGAGGTCCGGAGTCTTTGAAATGAGTGAGTCAAACAACAAACAAAAACGAGCTGAATTGCCGTCGCGGCGGCCCGTCATCGTCGCGGTGATCGTCCTAACCCTCCTGTCTGGCATCGTGCACGGCATGCTCGATGGCCGTTGGGCGGGGATAGACCATAAGGTCGAATCCGGCAATCGACTCAACGAGCTTCCCCATGTCCTGGGGGATTGGGAAATGTCCGGTGAGTCCGAACTGGACGAGTCGGCCGCTCAGATCCTCCGCCCGTACGGAACAATCGTGCGGCATTACCGTCATAAGCTGACGGACGTTGAGGTGAATGTCGCGTTGCTTTACGGGCGACGCGGACCGATCGCCGTTCACCGACCTGAGATTTGTTACTCGTCGATCGGAACGGAGCAAACGCGGAATCGCAACGCCGAGGTCATCAATACTGCGGACAAATCGCACTCACTCTGGTCGGTCGAGTTTGTACGCGAAAACGATTTGGAAAAATTCGAGGTTTGGTATGGCTGGAGCGAAGGTGGCGAGTTCGTTGCTGCCGAAGCTCCACGTTTTTGGCTCACGGAAGACCTTTACAAAGTTCAGCTCTCGGGCCCCGTTTCGGAAGCTGGATTCGATCCCTGCGAGTCGTTCGTCAAAGAACTACTTCCCCAAATTGAGCAACTTGTACGATGAAGGACAGTACGTTGTTGGATTTTACATCTGATTCAAAACACCCCATTTCCGACGGTGCCGCAGCCGCGATCCGCGGAGGTGCCACCATGCTAGACGACAAGGCCAAGGACGATGGACATGCCATCGCCCTCAAGCGAGCCATCTATTTCCGTCGCAAGAACGCGGCCGAACGCGTGTTCTCCGCCATCCTGCTCATCGCCGCCGCGCCCGTGATCGTCCTGCTCGTTGTGATCGTCCGATTGACGTCCAAGGGGCCGGGCATCTACCGACAGTCTCGCGTGGGTCTTCACGGAGAAGAGTTCGAGGTCTTCAAGCTTCGCACCATGTACGAAGACGCTGAATCCGACGGTGTCGCGAAGTGGGCCGCACAACGTGACCATCGAATCACACCCGTCGGCGCCTTTCTTCGAAAGACTCACCTCGACGAGCTTCCGCAGCTCTGGAACGTTGTCCGCGGTGAGATGTCATTGACCGGCCCGCGGCCGGAACGACCATCGATTTGCGAAAAGCTTGCTCTTCATATCGACGATTACTACCGTCGCACAGCGATCAAACCAGGAGTGACGGGGCTCGCCCAAATCAACCTCGAGCCGGACCGTTCGATCGATGACGTCCGTCGCAAGCAGTGCCTCGATCTTCATTACATCGAAACGGCAAGCGCGTGGCTCGACCTGCGAATGCTGCTCGCAACGGTCATGCGGATGGTTGGGTTGCGTGGCGTCTTCGTGATGAAATTCATGGGACTCTGTCGACGCGACGTGCTTGAAGAAGCGGGGCTCGTCGACGACGCTGAGCGGCCGTTTCAAGACCCTACGTCGAACTGCTCGAAAACGGAGTCTTTCGAAGTCGCCATGACCGGCGGCGAAGGACAGGCAATGGAACGGCCCGTGCAGAATTCGCACCCCAAGTAAGGTCGCGAAAGGGCCGCTCTGGCGATACCTGCTCGCCGTTCCGATTCAGGGACGAGCAATCAACGAAACATGTCCCAGGTTCTAAACGCCTTTACCGTCGACGTCGAAGACTACTTTCAGGTCTCGGCGTTTGAGCACCGGATTCGACGTTCCGACTGGGACCGAATGGAGAGTCGCGTCGTCCGCTTCACCGACCGACTGCTTACATTACTCGACGAAGTGTCCGTTCGCGGCACATTCTTTGTGCTCGGCTGGGTTGCCGAAAGATACCCCAAGTTGATCAAACGAATCGCGACCGCGGGCCACGAAATCGCTTCCCATGGATACTGGCACCGCTTGGTCTACGAGTTGACGGAAGAAGAGTTTGCCGACGACATCGCCGCGAGCGTCGACGCGATCACAACGGCCTGCGGTATTCGCCCGACGGCCTACCGCGCACCAAGTTTTTCAATTACGCAACGTTCATTGTGGGCATTGGACATCCTCGTCGAACAGGGTTTTCAACTCGATAGCAGCATCTTCCCCATCAGCGGTCATGACCGATACGGAATGCCATCGGCAAACAAAGAGATTCATCAACTTGCAACATCTGCGGGAAGTCTTTGCGAGTTCCCGCCGTCGTTAGGACGTGTGGCGGGCCTGTCGGTCCCGATTGGTGGCGGATATTTTCGGTTGCTTCCATGCAACCTGACGCTTGCGGCGGTCACGTCGGTTCAGCGGCGAGAGCACCCCGCGATGTTCTACATTCATCCTTGGGAGATTGACCCCGAGCAACCAAGGATCGATGGCGTGGGGTGGAAGTCGAGGTTTCGTCACCGTGTCGGATTGCGACATACCGAATCAAAGCTAAGAAAGCTGTTGAAGTCGAGACCCTTTGATTGCATCGAAACGGTATTGGAAAATCACCGTTCGAGAAATGAGCCAATCCAAGGCAAACCCGCAGTGCAAACCGCCGTCTGATCACACCGGCTCGCATTGCGTCGACGGACCAAAATGAGAACGACAACCTCCCGTTGGGGAGCGTTCTGGGGGATGAGCCTTCATCCCAAAACTGGGTGCCTGTCACCCAGATGGACGAAGTCCGCGCGGACCAAAGCAACCCGACGTCCACACTTTCCAAGACAAGCACCTGTTGCTTTGACTATCAACTTTAGCGAGCCGGCAAGTGCGTCCCGGAGCCATTGGTCTTGAGTGTCGCTAGGTCACCGTCATCGACAACAGGAGCGAAAGAGCCGGTGTCTCGGAAGCGTTTGCTGCTGCTGACTCACCGATTCCCGTATCCGCCGAATCGGGGCGACCGTATTCGCTCGTACAACCTGTTGCGTCTGCTGGCGGAGTCGTTCGACGTCACTCTGGCCTGTCCTCACGATGAACCGATCACGTCGGGTGAGATGCAGCATGTTGAAGGGCTTTGCGAGTCGGTGATGACGGAGCGACTCAATGGTACTCGATGGCTCCGCGCGTTTACGTCGCTTGCCCGCGGAGCAAGCCTAACGGAGGGGCTCTTCGACATCCCCGCACTACGTCGCCAAGTGAAACAGGCCCAGGCAGACCGTCCCTACGATGTCGCGCTCGTATTTTGTTCGAGCATGTACCCGTACGTTCGTGAAGAGTGTTTCGAGGGGACACCGCTTACCGTTGATGTCGTCGATGTCGACAGTGAGAAGTGGCGTCAAATGGGCGCTGAAGGAGGCGGCCCCAAGGGCTGGATTTACAGCTTGGAGAGCCGTCGCGTCAAACAGTTGGAGATTGAAATCGGCGCCGCCGCAGACATCGTCACGCTGGTCAGTGAGAGCGAAGCGGAACTCTTCGATGAGGTCGCCTCACCTCGCCAACCTGCCATTGGCGTTTCGAATGGTGTCGACACCGAGTTCTTTGACCGCGGAGGTAAAGAGCTACCCTGCGCCGGACCGCTTCGATTGGTGTTCACGGGGGTGATGGACTATCCGCCCAATGTCGAAGGAGTTCGGTGGTTCTGCGAACAAGTGCTGCCCAGGTTCGCCCGCACGAACGAAGTGCATTTCGAAATCGTTGGCCGCAATCCAAGTCGCAAAGTCCTTGAATTAAACGAGCTACCGAACGTCGAAGTTGTCGGCGCGGTTCCCGACATCCGACCACGTTTGCATGCCGCCTCGGTCGCCATCTCGCCGCTCCACCTGGCGCGGGGCATTCAAAACAAGGTTCTCGAAGCGATGGCGGCAGGCTTGCCGGTGATTTCGACGCCGCAATCCGCAACCGGAATCGACGGTCATGGGGGCGAGCACTTTCTGATTGCCGAGACGGCCGACGAATGGTGTGACGCGCTGCAAACTTTTGCATCGAACCCCGACTACCGGGTGCAAGTGGGTAAAGCCGCTCGGAAACTTGTCGTGGATCGGTACGCCTGGAACGTCAGGCTCGCCCCAGTCACGACGCTACTCGATCCGTTGGCGAACGCTTGACCCATCCAGCTCCTTTGCGTTCTGCGACAGGTGGCCTTTCGGCTCCAAAGCGCGTGCGCATCGTTGGTACACCGAAGAAATGAGGACAATCCTGGTTACCGGTGGTGCCGGGTTCATCGGAAGCTGCTTCGTGCGCGAGGCGATCGCATCGGGAGAGACCAAGGTCGTCAATCTCGATGCCCTCACCTACGCGGGAAACCTGGAGTCGATTCCGGCTCCGTCGGAACATCACGTCTTCGTGGAAGGAAGTATCGGTGACCAATCACTTGTCTCGATGCTCTTGCGCGACCACCACGTCGACTCGGTGATCAACTTCGCGGCGGAGTCCGACGTGGATCGCTCCATCGACGATTCCGCCAGGTTCATCGAAACCAATATTACCGGCACCTTCGAGCTACTCAACGCGACGCTGGACTATTTTCGCGACCTCAATGAATCGGCGAAACAGGCGTTTCGCTTTTTGCATGTCTCGACCGACGAAGTCTACGGATCTTTGGGTCCAGAGGGCTGCTTCACCGAACAGACCCCCTATGATCCGACCTCGCCGTATTCGGCATCCAAAGCGGCATCGGATCATCTCGTACGGGCATGGCATCGGACCTACGGTTTGCCGACGCTCGTGACGCACTGCTCGAACAACTACGGTCCGTATCAGTTTCCGGAGAAGTTGATCCCACTCATGACGCTCAACGCGATCGAGGGAAAACCACTTCCCGTGTACGGCGATGGCCTCAATGTTCGCGATTGGTTGTATGTCACTGACCATTGCGATGCCCTGCGGGTGGTCTTGGAACGCGGCGTCGTTGGCGAGTCCTACAACATCGGTGGAGACTGCGAGCAAACGAACCTCGCCGTGGTTCAAGTCATTTGCCGCACCGTCAACGAACTGATGCCAGAATTGTCGCATCGATGCGAAGACCTGATCACTCAGGTCACCGATCGACCCGGTCACGACCGTCGTTACGCGATCGACGCGTCACATATCAACAGCGAGTTAGGCTGGCGTCCCAGCGTCGATTTCGAGGACGGCATCAAGCAGACGGTTCGTTGGTATATCGAGAATGGTGACTGGGTCACCAGTGTCACCACCGGCGTCTATCGGCGTGAGCGACTCGGTCTGCACGCTCGGTCGTTGGTTTCGCATTGCCTGAACGACGATGAGTGATGGCAATCGTTGCGGAATCATCTTGGCCGGCGGATCTGGCAGCCGACTTCACCCCATCACCTCCGCCATCAGCAAGCAATTGATTCCGATCTACGATAAACCGATGGTTTATTATCCACTTTCGACGCTGATGTTGGCGGGGATCCAGGAGATTCTTGTGATCTCAACCCCGAGGGATCTGCCTGGGTTTCAAAGTCTGCTGAACGACGGTCACGATTGGGGACTCAAAATCGAATATGCCGAACAACCGTCACCCGACGGCTTGGCCCAATCCTTTACGATCGGTCGGGAGTTCATCGCCGATCGGAGTGTCGCGCTCGTGCTGGGCGACAACCTCTTCTTCGGACAAGGGTTCATAAAAACGCTCCAGCGGGTTTCGGGAGAAACCGATGGAGCGACGATCTTTGCATATCACGTCGAGGACCCTCAGCGGTACGGTGTGGTCGAATTGGACCTCGACGGCAACGCCGTGTCGTTGGAAGAGAAACCTCACGCGCCGAAATCCTCGTTTGCGGTACCTGGGTTGTATTTCTACGACAATCGAGTGGTGGAGATCGCGGCGGGACTCAAGCCTTCGCTACGGGGTGAGTTTGAGATCACCGATATCAACAAGGCCTACTTGGCTTTGGGCGAACTTCGCGTCGAACGATTCTCGCGCGGCTTCGCGTGGTTGGACACGGGTACGCGTGACTCGCTACTTGACGCGTGCAACTTTGTCGCCGCGATTGAGAAGCGACAGGGATTGAAGATCGGTTGCCCCGAAGAAATCGCCTACCGGATGGGATACATCTCTTCGGAGCAGCTTCTGCGGTTGGCTGACGCGAACAAGAACGAATACGGTCGCTACCTCGCGCAGCTCGTGCCCGGGCGCAACTGAGATGGGATCGACGCACGACACAACACCGATTCGTGTGGCGTTTGTCATGCACAAGATGCAGGTCGCCGGCGCCGAGGTGTTGGTGACCCAGATCATCGAGCAGCTTGGCAAGCGGATTGATCCCGTCGTCCTGTGCTTGGATGCGATTGGAGAGCTTGGATACAAACTGCTCGAGAAAGGCGTTCCCGTAATCTCGATGGATCGCCAGCCGGGAATGGACTGGGGTGTTGCAAAACGTCTTGCTCATGAAATCAAGACCCGACGTGTCGAAGTCATACACGCACACCAATACACGCCTTTCTTCTACACAGCCCTTGCCCGAATGCGGCACGGGGCAAAAGCCAAAGTGATCTTCACCGAGCACGGCCGACACTATCCCGATATCGTGTCCTGGAAGAGACGTTGGGCGAATCGCTTGGTCCTACAACGATACGCCGACATCACCACGGCATGCTGCGACTTCAGCACCGAAGCATTGAAGAAGCTCGAAGGGTTCTCGTCTGCCTTCACGCTTCCCAACGGCGTCGATCTTAGCGATCTCCCGGCGCGCGGTGACGACCAGGAAAGGGTATCTCTGCGTGAGAAACTTGAACTTGACTTGGATCGGCCATATGCGGCTTGCATCGCGCGACTTCACCCAGTCAAAGATCACGCGACGTTGATTCGCGGATGGCATTTGGTCCATCGCAAGAACAGCGACGCCCGACTCCTGTTGGTTGGCGATGGTCCAGAACGGGAAAGCCTGGAGTCTTTGATCTCAGAACTCGCGAGCGCGGGCGTCCCAGAACTCAAAGCGTCGATTAGGTTCATGGGAGTTCGAGCCGACGTGGGTGACATTTTGCGAGCCGTGGATGTTTTCGCGCTCACCAGCGTTAGCGAGGCCGCGTCACTCACGCTTCTTGAAGCAATGGCAAGTGAGTGTGCTTCGGTAGTCACCGATGTCGGCGGTAACGCCGAACACTTGCGTGAAGGAAAGGACGGCTACCTCGTTCCACGGGGGGACCATGAGGCGTTGGCGAATCGGTTAGAGGAACTCCTCGCGAACACCGCCATAGCTCGTGAACTGGGAAGGTCCGCAAGGGAACAGGTGCAAGCCAAATTCAACTTGCGTGACGCCGTTTCCAGTTACCTGAAGCATTTCGCGCATTTAGCCGAAAAGGAACCAATCGATCCAGCGGCACGGAACATATCCGACTCGAAGGCGACCGCCGAATTATCGGCTTGATCATGAAGACTGCTCTAAAGTCTGTCGCACATGGTATCGCTATCCTGGTGATTCTCCCCCTCCTGGTCACACATCGATTCGCGGCAATCCTGGTCGGTGCTGACACCAGCCTTGAGTCTCATTCACAACTTCTCTCACTCGCCCCTGGTATCACTGGCAGCTATCTCCGCGTTGCGTTTTATCGATTCGCATTGCAGCACTGTGATCCGTCGGCCACGATCTCCTTCGGGACGCTGTTTTCAAAAACAACAGCGGTGATCGAAAGAAACGTCTACATCGGTCCGCGGTGCATGCTTGGAGATGTGACGCTGGAAGAAGACGTCCTACTTGGGCCGGCCGTTCAGGTTCCCAGCGGGCCGAACACGCATGGCTTCGAGAGTCTTGAAACTCCAATCCGGCTGCAGCGCGGCCAAAAACGGCACATTACGATCGGTCGCGACAGCTGGGTGGGAGCTTCGGCAATTGTTCTGGCGGATATTTCCGCACAATGCGTGGTTGGTGCCGCCAGCGTTGTGACTAAAGCGACCGCTCCCCGTTCGATCGTTGTGGGGAACAGTGCAAAACGGGTCGCATGGCGAGGCGACTCTGGAAATCCGAATGACAATGGAAACACGAATGTCAGTTGAAGCGACGTTCCAGCCCAACGATCCCACCTGCACACGTGAGGAACTGCGGGAGTGCGTTGATGCGAAGGTGGGAGGATTCGAAAACCTGGGCCCCGGACCGAAACGACGGGCCTCTTACGGATACTATTTGCCGGCGGAGGTCTACGAGTGCCTTGTACAAAAGATGGTGACACCGGAAACCACCTGGCTTGATGTGGGCGGAGGGAAAACCGTCTTTCCTCAGAACCCAGCGTTGGCCCAGACGTTGGCCGATCGGTGCCAGCACCTTGCCGCCGTCGATCCAAGCGACAATATCAATACGAATCCGTATGCGCACGAAACCCAACAAGCGCTTTTGGAAGACTACGAGACAGACCGCAAGTTTGATCTGATTACGATGCGAATGGTCATCGAGCATGTTGCCAACCCCACGAGCTTCATGGCAAAGCTACATGACTTGCTAAAACCCGGCGGGACGTGTGTTGCTCTGACGGTTTGGAAGTATTCGCCAGTCAGCCTCGCGGCGGCGGTCGTACCGTTTCGCTTGCATCATGCAATCAAGAAACTTGTTTGGCGAGACTCGAAAGAAGAAGACACATTCCCGACAACCTACTTGCTCAACACGAGAGCGGCTCAGCGTCGATATTGTGAGGAGGCAGGGCTAAAACTCGAGTCCTACCAGCGACTCAACGACTGTAGTGTCACTTGTGCGCTCGGTCGACTGGGTCACCTTGAACTCGTTGCCGAGAGAACACTTCGGTCCGTCGGGATCGTGTATCCCGAACACTGTATTTTGTCCTGTTTTCGCCGCGATAGTTGACCCTCGCATCCATCTGACGTCGATCCGATCGCAAGTTTACTTTGGTTGACCAACCATGAGTGCCCTCTTTGTATACGGTCTGTTCCTTTTCGGTTGTCTCGCCGGCGTTGCGCGGCCTTGGATCGGGCTGATCATGTTTTATGTCTTCGTTGTACTAGAGCCGACCTGGAATTGGCGATGGGCAATTGACCCCTATTTTCCATACCAAAAGTACATTGCCGGATCAGTCGTATGCGGGTTCGCACTCACCGGTTTTCGGCGTGCAAGTACGATCACATCTGTGAAGTGGGGCATCGTTGGTATCCTTGGATTCCTGGGAATCGCCTACCTTTCGGCATTCCAATCGATCAACAAAGAGTATTCGTATCAATACATGGATTTCCTGTGGAAGATTGTATTGATGGCGCTGCTGACCATTTGGACGATCGACACCCCCAAAAAAATAATGACCTTGGCGTGGGTCGTCGTCCTGTGCAGCGGGTATAACGCGTATCAGATCAACCTCCAGTATTTCCAAGATGGTTACTCGGTTTATGCGAGGTCAGCCTGGGGAGTGAAGGGAGACAACAATCTGTACTCTATTTTCACACTTCCAGTGATGGCGATCGCCATTAGCCTGTGTGTCTATGGCAAGCAACTGTGGCATCGGGGCCTCGCCGGGTTCATCTTTCTGCTTCAAATGCACATGCTGATGCTGCTCGAGTCTCGCGGTTCGATGATCGGTGGACTGTTTCTTGGATGCGTGTTCGCGTACCTCGTGCCAAAAACACCTCGGGTCTGGATGGCGATGGGCGGCAGCATCCTTGCGGGGATGTTGTTGGCAGGGCCATCTGTTGTGAAAGAGTTCAGTTCGGCATTTGAAAGTTCAGAAACGCGCGACAGTTCGGCATCGAGTCGCTTTGAGGTCTGGCACGCTGGAATGGTGATCACGGAGCAACACCCACTATTAGGCGTCGGCCCCAACGCCGGAAGATTCTTGGTGCCCGCTTTCGTACCCTCTGAAACCCGAGACCAAAAAGCGTTGCACAACCTGTTCTTTGAGATCAGCACGGGATGCGGTTTGCCCGCAACACTTTGCTATTTCACCTTCTTCGGGCTCGTTTGGTGGCAGAATTTCCGACAACGTCGACTGCTCAAACGCGGCGCCCCCGATTGGGTTTCGATGACAATCCTCTCGGTCGGATGTGGCATTCCGGGCTACATGCTAGCCAGCATGTTCTCCAGCGGTGCGTTGCTCGAGAGTTCTTACCTGCTGGTTGCATTTGGTGCAGTCGGGTTATCTACCTACACGAGGTATCAAACCGAGCCAACGAAGGCCGAGCCGCCATCGTTCGGTATCAATCCAGCAAACGCCTTCGTCGTCTCAACAAGCGCGGCAGGCGTTGATGCTCGATGAGCTGTCGCAAACACTCCAACGCATTGAAGAACATCGGCTGAATATGACTCAAATTCGAGTATATGCCAGAAATCTCTTTGCCAGTTGGGTTGGCTATGCGGCCAATCTATTGGTGGTGTTCTTCCTCTCCCCATTCATTGTCCAGAGCCTTGGCGACGTGCAGTATGGCGTTTGGTCGTTGATGGTCTCGCTTACGGGATACCTTGGGCTAATCGAAGCGGGAACCCAAGCAGGCCTGGGACGTTTCATCAACTTCCATCTCGGGCGGAAAGAGTTCGAAAAGGTAAGCGGGATTGCGAGCACTGGCATGGCAATTTTCCTCGCCATGGGCGCAATCCTCGCGGTTGTTGCGTGTTGCCTCGCGTTGTTGCTGCCGTCGATCTTCGCAAAGATTCCCGGTGAGTTGATGGGCGAGGCGCGGATTCTCTGCCTGCTCGTTGCGTTGAACCTTTGGCTTTCGCTGCTGGCGGCTCCGTCGCGTTTGATTATTCAGTCGAAGGAGCGATTCGAACTAACCAATGGAATCGATCTACTAGTTGTGCTAGGACGAGCTGCTGGAACGATTGCGGTTCTGATGTCGGGTGGTGGGCTCACCGAATTGGCCTATGTACAGATTTCGTCAAGCCTCATTGGGTTACTTGCGGCCCACGTGGTCGCGCGGCGGATAATGCCAGAATTGTCGATCAGCGCGCGACAGGTTTCATTCGCGCAGTTTCGCGAACTCTTCGGCTTTTCCAGTTGGGCATTTCTGGCAATGATTGGGTACCGACTAATGTCTAGCACCGATGCGGTTGTTATCGCCATCCTGCTGGGTCCCGAATGGGTGACGCTTTACGCCATCGGTGACACGCTCGTCCAGCGTGCAACGGACCTCGGCAACCGCGGCATCCATGTTTTCGCTCCCAAGATGATTCAGGATTGTGCAAAAGAAGACTTTCAAAGTCTTCGGATGCACTATCGACAAAGCGTTCTTGTTGCCATGGGCGTCGGAATCCTTGTCGCGATTGGAATGATCTGCTTCTCCCGAGAGTTCATCGAACTTTGGATGGGACCGCGATTCGGTGAGAGCTACATTGTCGTGGCGATCTTGGCATCGTCATGGTTATTGTCCATCACGTTCGCCGCAGCCCTTCCGATTTTCTCTGGGCTTAACCGTGTTCGACTTTCTGCGGTACTCATCCTGATGCAAAGCGTTGCAAACATCGCTTTGTCCGTGTCGCTGGTAGCTTTCCTTGACCTTGGGCTTGCCGGCGTTGCATGGGGAACGTTCTACCCAAGAATTGGCGTCTGCCTTTTGGGAACGGCAATCATCATGCGGCTGATATCGATGCCCATTGCGGCTGGCTCACGGGACCTGGCGCGTTGGGCGCTGTTGTCTACGGTGTTCTATTTTCTCTGTGAGCTGATCAATCAGCTCCCATTCGCCGGTGGCTGGTCCAGTTTCTTTACAAAAGTCGCTTGTTCCGTCACAGGATACGGAATCTTGGCTTGGTTCTTGTTGCTTTCCAAGTCTCAACGTGCTTTTGTGATTCGTGCGTTTTCAACACGATGGGCTTCTCGCTTCGCAAACCCAAAGGCCATGACCGAGTCTTCCTGATCCCGGGTCCGTTCGAACTGCGTCAAGCATGCTCTTCGAGGACTACTCAGCGAACTGATGTCAAATACTCTCATGACTGGGTCCGCGCAACGACTTCGTTTTCACCGCTACACGAGTCAACCCACGCGGTTCGAAGTGTCACTTCCATCGGTCACCAAACTAGAAGGCTCTCGCTCTTCGAAGATCGGAACCATCTTCATTTGCCGAGATTACGAAAGGCAATTGATGGGAGAAAACGGGATCGATCACGAAGGAGGGGATCGATGAACCTTCGCGGACTCGCGCGGCGCGACAAGGAGACGTCCAACGATCTCTGTTTTGCCTTCGAGACGCCGGTCGAAGCAGGACATACTTTGCAACGACACTTTCGCTTCCGCTGTTTGGAACCGGCGAGAATGCGCTGAATCGCGCCAAATAAGTTACAACCCAATTCGTTTGAAATGTTTGGAAGAATAAGAGACGGAGTTGCTTGGAGAATTCGCCGCTGGAAGAAACTTCGCTTCTTGCGGAAGAACTTCGCAAATTACCAAGAGTTATCAGACTCCCTTGTACACAAGCAGCCTTGCGATTCAGCCGAGTGGCTCGATGGCACGGTCGTCAAGCACCCTGAGGACTCGCCCGGGCTTGTCCAAATGTTGGTTGAGGTCTTTTTTGAGAAGACCTACACAGGAGATTTTTATCAACCGAAACCCGGCGATATAGTGATCGACTGCGGTGCGAACATCGGCTTGTTCTCTCTCGATGTTATGCGACTGGAGCCCAGCGCTCGTGTTCTCGCGTTTGAACCTTTCCCGGAAAACTACTCACTCCTAAATCGCAACTTGGCCAATGCCGGGTTCAGCATGGTTGAAACTCATAATGTTGCGCTGGCGGGCGAAAAAGGACATGCCGTTATGGAAGCAGTGGGGAAAAGATCACAGGACCACCGCCTGAACGTGTCATCCGAAGCCGAAGACCTTCCGCATGAACAGAAGACGGAGACGCTCTCATTCGCCGATGTCATCGACCTCAGTGGCAACCGTCGAATTGCGTTATTGAAGTGCGACATCGAAGGCAGCGAGAAGGAGTTTATTCTTAATGCGAGCAAGCAGCACATTGAATTGGTGGATCGCTTTGCGATCGAGTGGCACGATCACATTGCCCCAGATACATGCCAAGCTATTTCTGACTGCTTGGGACGAACCCACCACGTAACCGTGACGAGTGATGACCCTCTTGGCCGCTACGGGATGCTCTACGCCGCCAAACCGAGCACACCTCGCTGAGTATCATCCTCTACTACTAAAGATCGCACCTTCGATGTCATATCACGACGAGCTCCGCTGGTCGGTCGTTATCCCGACGTACCGACGACCGGATGTGCTGCACTTGTGCCTGCAAGCGCTCGAAAAGGCAATTCCTGATCCTCGCGGCTTCGAAGTCCTCGTGTACGACAACGGTTTCCAAGAATCGAGCCGCGAAGTCGGTGCACCATTTACGCGAGCCCTGAATCTGCGCTACACCGACAATGAGCCCGGCCATGGCTTGGGCTATTCGCTCAGCCGCGGAGCCGTTGAAGCGCGAGGACAATACATTGTTGAACTCAACGACGATGCTATTGTGCCACTGGACTTCTTCGCTCGGGTGGGAGAGATCTTTGAATCGGATTCCCAGATCGGGGTGATCGGCGTCCGTGCGATCGAGGCTGACTACGCTTCGGACAATCGTCCCATTGGATTCATCGATAAACAAACTGCAGAAATCGTTGCAAACTTCGACCGCTCGACGGACACACTTGTCGATGTCGAGCATGTGTACGGATTCTGCTACGCCTATCGCCGAGAGATCCTACAACGAGGCGCAGTTCACGACCCGATTCTCTTGACTCGGGATTACAGCACGGCGGCCGGCATCGAAACAGACCATTGTCTTCTTGCGGGAAGGCTCGGCTACCGTGTTGTCTACGACGGCCGAATCGCCGCGGAACACTTGGCCAAGCCACGACCTGACATCGACGAACGCTCACTTCAGTGGAAACTAAACCACTGGCGGAATCTCTTCTACCTCTATCTAAAACACTTCGGATGGTTCGGCGGCAATGCTCTCGCGCTCCGATTTGCTCTGAAAGATATCGGTTTGCTTTCTTGTTTACGTCAACCAACCATCGACAACTTGAAGTACTTCCTCACCGGACTCCGAGCACGGGGAAGTGCAGTATGGCATTGGCTAAAGTTCAAGTTGTCTCCACGTACCTGGCGCCCTTTAACGGACTAATCAACCGATGAAAGTAGTGATACTAGCCGGCGGCTATGGCTCTCGTTTTGGCAAGGTCACCGACCTCCTTCCCAAACCGATGATTCCAGTGGGCCCGTTCCCAATCCTCTGGCATATCATGCGATACTACTCGCATTTCGGTCACAACGAGTTCATTCTCTGCACCGGATACAAATCGGAGGTGGTGAAGGAATTCTTCCTCAATCTCGATGCCTACTCGAATGACTTTACGCTTGATTTTGAGGGAGGACGCAACGAGCGAATGCAGCTGCACACGAGCGACAACACCTTCTCACCAAAGGTGACCGTGGCCTATACGGGACAGGACTCGATGACTGGCGCCCGCATTAAACGCATTGAAGAGTATCTCGACAACGATGAAGAATTCTTGCTGACCTATGGGGACGGTGTGACCGACATCAACCTCGATGAGCTCATTCGATTTCACCGCGAGCATGGAAAGCTGGCAACGCTGTCCGCAGTTTATCCACCGGCAAAATTTGGCGACCTGCATTTCGAAGGTCAACTGATCACCAAGTTCTCCGAGAAATCCGGGAATCAAGGTGCGATGATTAATGGGGGCTACTACGTCTTCAGGCGCGAAGTGCTCGAGTACTTGGAACGCGATCAAGGTTGCGTCCTGGAAAAAGAACCACTCAGTCGGCTTTCGCAGCAAGGCGAACTAATGGGGTATCAGCACACCGGTTACTGGCAGTGCATGGACACGACGCGCGACCTTGAAGGTTTGCAGTCCGCCTGGGCAACAGGCAATGCCCCCTGGAAAGTTTGGTGTGGTGGCTACGAAGATTAGCCATGTGTCAAACTCAACAACAAACTGGTGAGGCAAATGCAATTTAAAGATGTCTATCGCGGCCGACGCGTGTTGATTACCGGACACACGGGATTTAAGGGATCTTGGCTGTCTCTGTGGCTGCACCAACTTGGTGCCGAACTCGCTGGTTACTCGCTCGAGGCACCGACGACGCCGAACCACCTGCAATTGCTGTCGATTCCGATGCACTCAGTGACCGGCGATGTCCGAGATGCGGAACAACTAAATCTCGCGATCAATGAATTTCAACCCGAGGTTGTGTTTCATTTAGCCGCTCAACCATTGGTGAGACAGTCCTACCGGAGTCCGAACGAGACAATCAGCACGAATATACAAGGCACTGTAAATGTCTACGAAGCGTGCCGAATGACTCCAAGCGTCCGGTCGATCGTCTCCATCACCAGCGACAAGGTGTACCAGAACCTTGAAACAAGTGATGGATACTGCGAAACAGATCGACTTGGCGGCGCGGATCCTTACAGCTGCTCCAAAGCATGTGTTGAGCTAATCAGTGATTCCTATCGAAGATCATTCTTCAATAGTGATGATGCATTGCTACTCGCAACCGTACGTGCAGGCAACGTCATTGGTGGCGGCGACTGGGCGGAGGATCGAATTGTTCCTGATGCTGCACGAGCCGCGGCAGATGGTAAACCATTGCTACTCCGCAACCCTGAGGCAGTCCGGCCCTGGCAACACGTCCTTGACCCACTGGCCGGATACCTTCTAGTGGGCGAAAAATTGATCCACGGAGACAGAACGGCTGCAGCCCCCTGGAACTTTGGCCCAAACCAAAGTGATGCTGTGTCCGTGATCCAACTTGCAGAGGCTATGCGGTCCTGCTGGCAAGACGTGACTCCACAAGTCCGTCGGGAGGAGAAGGCACCGCACGAAACGCGACTCCTACACTTGGATTCAAGTCAAGCAAAGCAACGCCTCAGTTGGAATCCAGTCTGGCCGTGGGATGTCGCTGTGGAAAGAACAACCAGTTGGTACAAAAATTTCTATTTGAACGGTGCCTGTGATACAAACCGGGACCTCGACACGTTCCTCGATGCTGCCAGCGCAGCGAATGCGATTTGGTTGAAGACATGAAGTTTCATGAAACGCCTTTACCCGGAGTTCTTAGAGTGGAACTCACCCCCATCTGCGATGACCGCGGGTGGTTCGCGAGGGCGTATTGCGCCCGTGAGATGCAAGGTGCCGGTATCCACGAAACGTTCGTACAAACGAATCATTCTCAATCGAGACACCGAGGAACCCTGCGCGGACTCCACTATCAAATCGGCCCCCACGCGGAGGCAAAGCTCATTCGTTGCACGAAGGGCAGCATCTTTGACGTCGCTGTCGATATCCGCGCCGGCTCTCCCACCTTTGGCGAATGGTTCGGCCTCGAACTTTCTGATTCCAACTATCAGATGCTTTATGTGCCCCAAGGATTTGCACACGGCTATCAGGCGCTCAGCGACAACGCGGAGGCGACCTACCAAGCATCGAGCTATTACGAACCAGGATCCGAGCGTCAGATCAGATACGACGATATGCGGATTAAGGTTCGATGGCCGATCACCCCGCCTATCCTGTCCCCGAAGGATGAAAGCAGCAAACCACTTGAAGCAAACTTTCAAGGAATCAACCTTGACCCCAAGTTCCTCCCGGCGTGATTCGATAGCCCGCGGATGGGGCTCACTCCGGACGAAAAGGCCCTCGGTCCGCGATTCTTTGAAGCCATCGCGAATCAATCGCCCGGTCTTTCGGTACAAACCTGGGCTTCCATTTCTCGTCTGACAGGCAACAGACGACGCGATTCAATCGACACTTGCTGCAACTAGACCGTCATTTTTCTTCACAGGATAACTCTATGATTTTTGCTTATCTTGGACCTGGACTCGGTGCTGGCGTTGTTATTGTGGTCATTGGGGTTTTCCTATTGCTGGCCATGACGCTTTTCACGTTTCTGTGGTTTCCGCTTAAGCGTTTGGTGAAGCGATTTTCAGCCAAGAAGAATCCATGATTCCAGAGTTCTGCCTAGGACTTGCTGTCTCTTCGGCATTCATCGCCGCAACTCACTTCTCTGGAGTTACTAAAACCGCCGAGAAGTGGATCCTGGCGATCGCTCAGTTTGTGTACTACAGCGGCCACCCCCTGCTAGACGACGACTGGTCGATAAGCGCCAAGAAGTTGCTTGAATCGCTCGTCGTCG
>JBCBLJ010000297.1:0-8991 GCA_038520195.1 Planctomycetota bacterium | reverse complement strand
TCGCTCCCCTCGACCGAGCTGCCTGGCCGCGAAGGTTGCACCAGGAATTCGACGCCAGGTTTCTCCACCACCAACACGCGTGCCTGATCGCGGAAGTCTCGCGCGACGACGGCTTCCGGCCCGCCCGAAGCGATCTGACCTTGGTGCCGCTGGAACACCGACTGACTCCCGGACCCTTGGATGCAAACGATGAGCGGCAGCTTTCCTTTCGGCTCTTTGCGGAATTTGGATAGGTAGAACGTGATCTCCCGACCGAACTTGTCGCGGGTGAAGTACCGTTGCCAACTGAACTTCGGTATGTCTTCGGCATCCTTTCGAAGCCCATACGGCTCCGCCTCAGCCCCTCCGGCGGGCCGCATAAGAGGGAGGAACAAGACAACGCAAATCGCTGCGAAGAACGGTCGAAACATGCAAAAAGCCAAGCGAGAGGTGAATGAGGCCATCCTTTGCGCACGAACATCCATTGAAGGGGATATTGCGCGCCGGGCCGACCGACGGCGCCCCAGCGCCACTTTTTCGCGAAGATTGTGAAGAGTGAACGAAAATTCCCCTGCCGCCCTACACGCTCCCGCAATTTCGCTACACTTCCGTACATTGACGGACATGATTGGGGCGACCTTAGTGGGACCTAGCGGTAAACCGATGAGACACTTTGTGGCGATGATTGCCGTCGCGTGCAGCGCGAGTTGGGCGTTCGGCGGAACCATGACGATTGCTTCGCAAGACTTCGAGTCAAACTCGCTTTCGTCCGGAACCTCCTCGAATACAGGCTTCACTTCATCGACCGGTGTTGCGTTCGATGGATTGGGCCTTGGTTGGACAGCTTCGATCACCAACGGCCCGATCTCGGGTTCGGACAGCTCCGATTTGATCGGCGTCGTGAACGAAACCGTTGCGTCCGGCCCTGGAAGCGGATCGGACAACAACCTGCAAACCGCCACGAATCGGAACGGTAATTGGTACCACGTCGATGATGCCGACGGGACGTTTGCACTCACATTCTCGCCGGTTGATACGACTGGTTTTTCGAGTCTGATGTTTGATTTCGCTTGGGCCTTCGCGCCTTCGACGTACGAAGCGTCGGACTTCTTTCGTGTCAGTGTGAACGGAACGAATGTGTTCGAAGCGACCGAACCGGTACTGGATGTCACATCGAACGCCAACCAATTTACAGATGTGTCACTCGACCTTTCGGCCTTCGACGGTCAAGTCCTGGACATCGTGTTTAGCGTAAGCAACAACGCGGGTGGGGAAGACATCGGTTTCGACAGCTTGGTGCTGAGCGGCTCAGTTCCCGAGCCTTCTGCATTCGCCTGCTTCGCAATCGGTTGCCTTGGACTGGGCGCGATCCGCCGCCGCCGCGGTTAGTCCGGCGAACGATCGACGGGATACTGTCAGTGCGGATTGGGCGTCGAGATAGCGATCCGGTAGAACGGTTGAATTCGAACACTCTGCCGTGCTGATTATCACCTCGGTGCCGGTTTCGCGACGGCCACGCCTCGTCTTGGCGGTGACCTTGATCGCCCAAATCTCCGTGTTGGCGGGCAGCAACTCTCCAGCGCCCGAGTCACTCTTGTCCTGACCCCCGCGGCAACTTGATGCGTTACGCGGCTGTCCAAGGCGATTGGGAGGGGCGTCCTGCTATAGTGAGGTAGCCCCGCCGAAAGAGAAAGATGATCATTCGCTACGCCATTCTGCTCGCCGCGACACTTGCCGTTGCATGCCATGGCCCCGCTGCCGAGATCGACTTTGCTCACGAGATCGTGCCAATTCTGCGGTCTCACTGCGCAACCTGCCATGGCGGGCGTGAGGAAGAAGGTGGCTTTTCGATCAATGACCGCGAATCATGGATCGAATCCGGATTGGTCTCCGTCGGCGAACCGAGTCACTCGGAAGTACTGGATCGGATCGTGTCAGCGGACGCCGACACTCAGATGCCACCACCTGACCGAGCGAGGCTGAGCCAAAAGCAGATCTCCTTGGTCCGCGATTGGATTGAGCAAGGGTTGCCCTGGGAACCCGGTTTCTCGTTTGAGGTTCGGTCGTACGAACCGCCGCTGCGACCTAGGCCCGTGGCGCTGCCGTCGGTGACCGATGGTCGCGAGCATCCCATCGATCGACTGCTGGATCAGTACTTAGTTGAACGCGGGCTGGCGCTGCCGGACCCGATCGACGACGCAACCTTCCTCCGCCGCGTCTCACTGGACCTGGTCGGTTTGCTTCCGAACCGTCAGGAGTTGGCGGACTTTCTCGGTGATCCGTCCCCCGACAAACGGTCGCGTCTGATCGACGACCTCCTCGCTCGTGAACTGGATTACGCCGACCACTGGTTGAGCTTCTTCAATGACCTGTTTCGCAACGATTACAGCGGCACCGGGTTCATCACTGGGGGCCGCAGACAGATCAGCAAATGGTTGTATTCCGCGCTGAAGCAAAACTTACCGTTCGATCGAATGGCTCGCGAGTTGGTGTCTCCGGCGACGATCGAGAGTCGTGGCTTCATCGATGGAATCAAATGGCGCGGCGAAGTGAGTGCGGGTCAGACACTTCCAATTCAATTCGCGCAGAGTGTTTCGCAGGCGTTCCTGGGGATCAATCTGAAGTGTGCTTCCTGTCACGACAGTTTCGTCGATCGTTGGACGTTAAAGGAAGCCTATGGATTGGCCGCGATTTATGCCGATCAGCCGCTCGCATTGCATCGGTGTGATAAACCGACAGGCGAGGTCCAGTCCGCCGCTTGGCTGTTCCCAGAGTTGGGACAGTTGGACGCGACACTCGCTCGAGACCAGCGACTCGAGCGATTGGCTGAGTTGATGACGGATTCTCAGAATGGACGCTTTGCGCGCACGATCGTGAATCGACTTTGGCATCGCATGATGGGCCGCGGCTTGGTCCATCCCTTGGACGCGATGCAAACCGAGCCTTGGCACGCGGAGTTGTTGGAGCATCTCGCGAATCAGTTAGTTGCGTCTGATTACGATCTCAAGGGCGTTCTACGTTGGATCGCCACCTCGGAAGCCTATCAATCGCGATGTGAAATTCGCGACGAGGAAGCCGGCGAGTATGTTTATCGTGGACCACGTGCTCGCCGAATGACGGCGGAGCAATTCATGGATGCGGTTTGGCAACTCACGGGAACCGCACCGACCGAATTTGATGCCCCCGCGTTCCGAAGTTCCGCCACGCGAGAGGAGATCGAGGCGGCGGAAATCGCGGGTCGATGGATTTGGGCACCCTGCGACGGACCTCCGCCCGCCGGCGAAGAGTTGCTGCTCCGGAAGATCGTCCAACTTGAAACCGAAGTCGAGAACGCTGGTGCGGTGATAACTTGTGACAACGAGTTCACACTGTTTGTCGGAGGAAGAGAGGTCGCTTCGAGTCGTGATTGGACGCGGCCGCAATTGGTGAACCTGAAGGGACACCTGAAGAAAGGAACGAACGTCCTTCTACTTCGCGTCCGGAACGCCGGCGAAACGCCCAACGCCGCTGGCGCATTTCTCCAGGCACGCGTCGTTGTGAAGGGTGGTCACGTGACGGCCATCAACAGCGATGCTTCCTGGGAATACTCGCGCGGGGTCCCCAAGGCGCGAGAAGGACGCCAGCCCGCGCCCGCTAAGGGCTGGGAAGCCGTGGTCGAAGTGCCGGAGCTTTCCGTTTGGCGCGCGTCGCTCGATAAAAGTGCAAAGGCGTTGATCGCTCAAACGGAACGGCTGGAAATGGAACAGCCAATGGTCCGAGCCTCGCTGATCAAGAATACGCCTCTGATGCAGTCGCTGGGCCGACCCCTTCGAGAGCAGATCGTTTCGATGCGTCCCGACCAACTTACGACACTCGAGGCGATTGATTTGGCCAACAACGCAACGCTCACGGAGTCGTTGCGACGAGGCGCCCGAGTTTGGCTAGCTCGGGAATTTGCGTCGACCGATGACATGTTAACGGCGATGTTCCAAGCCGCGCTCACGCGCGAACCCACCGCGACTGAACGCAGACTCTTTCGCGAGACGCTCGGTGATGAGCCGACCGAAGAAGCGGTTCAGGATGCGCTCTGGGTCTTGTTAATGCTGCCCGAGTTTCTTCTGGTGCGATGATGAATCGATCTGAAATGATTGCGAGACGCGACTTGTTGTCGGGCCTCTTTGCGGCGAGCGTCGCGACGCTCGGTGGTGGCGCGCCAAGTTCATTGGCGAACAACGCAGCGATACAGCATCCGGAATCGACCGCCGATTCCTGCATTCTGATTTGGCTCGCAGGTGGGATGGCGGCTCCTGATACCTTTGACCCGAAGCGATACCGTCCCTTTGAAAAAGGGCTTCGGGTCGCAGACATGCTCAGCACCTTCCCGTCGATCGACACGGCCGTCGATTCAATCAAGATTTGTGAGGGACTCTCCGAAATCGCCTCGGTGATGGACCGTGGGACGCTGATTCGATCCCATGTTCAACCCGATTTGGGTAGCATCTTGCATTCCCGACACCAATATCATTGGCACACGGGATATGTACCGCCACAAACGGTCGCCGCTCCGCACATCGGCTCTTGGATGGCCAAGGTGCTCGGCAGCCGAAACGAGGTGATGCCTGCGTTCGTCAACATCGGGCAACGGCTCGAGGGAGTCGGCGAACAGGAGGAACTCAAGGCTTTCACGACGGCGGGTTTCTTCGGAAGCGAATTTGCGCCGATGAATCTTCCCTATCCGGAGCAAGCGGCGGTCTCGGTCCGACCGCCGAAGGGGATGGATTCGCAGCGGTTCGCGAATCGCGATCGTCTCTTCCGCAAGATGGTGGACCAGAGTCCTCAGCGCGACTACCTGAGTGACTTTCAGCAAGAATCAATGCTACGTTCGTTGGACAACGCGTATCGGTTGTTGAGCAGTGATCAGCGCAAGGCCTTTGATATCACGTTGGAGCCCAAGGAAAGCTTCGAAGCCTATGACACCGGTCGGTTTGGACGTGGGTGCTTGCTTGCCCGTCGGTTGGTTGAATCCGGCTCGAGGTTTGTGGAAGTAACCACCGAGTATGTGCCGTTCCTGCACTTTGACACGCATAACGATGGGCACACGACGATGGCTAGGATGCACGCCGAAATCGACCGACCGATCGCACAATTGATTCGCGATCTTGATCGTCGCGGCAGTCTCGATCGAACGCTCGTCGTGGTCGCCTCGGAATTCAGTCGCGATGCACTGATCGAAGGCGTGCCAGCTTGAAGACGCGGACGGGCAGGGTGATCTGCTTGAGCGGATACCCTTCATACATGTGAAACCGACCTTCCATGGCCATGACCGGGACGCCGCTGAGGTGACCGCACACCAGCCGACCGCGATGACTCGTCGCCGTGGAAGTCGGAAAGTGGGGGATGTCGCCGTATTCGATCGTGGCCTTCACGTCGATCTTTTCGACCAGTCCACCCAAGCCGGTACCCAAGATCATTCCCACCTTCGGTGACTCGGGGAAGACTTCGGTGATCGCCTTCGCGGCGTCTTCAATCTTGTCGTAAAGGTCTAGCATCGCACTTCTCGAGAGTCATGATTTTCTCGCCCGCTTTTCGGGCCGGGGCACGATGATAGCGGACCAACGACGCACTGCCATCGTGCCCCGAAACGGTTAAACTCCCGCTGTCACTTTTCTCACGCGATCGCGACGGACGTTTTATGTCGGCTCCCGACCCAGCTCATTTCGAAAAACTCGCTTCGTTCTATCTCGGTCGGCAATATGACATGTCGGGACGCAAGCTGCTCGACCAATTGCTGATGTATGACGCCAAGGATCTCTGCACGCACGCGATGTGCGTTGGGATGACCGGCAGCGGCAAAACGGGGCTCTGTGTTTCGCTATTGGAGGAAGCGGCGATCGATGGGATTCCGGCGATCTGCGTCGACCCAAAAGGCGACCTCGCAAATCTGTTGTTGACGTTTCCCGACCTCAAGCCGGCCGACTTTGAGCCGTGGCTCGAAAAGAGCGAGGCGACGCGCAAGGGTATGACCGTCGATGAGTTGTCCAAGAAGACCGCGACGATGTGGCGTGATGGATTGGCGTCCTGGGGCCAGGCTCCCGACCGGATTCAAAAGCTGAAGGACGCCGTCGATGTCGCGATCTACACGCCCGGAAGCAACATCGGTCTGCCGCTCACGGTGCTGCGGAGTTTTGATGCCCCACCGGAGGAGGTCCTCAACGATAGCGAGGCGATCGGTGAACGCGTCACCGGTGCGGTGTCGGGGCTACTCACACTGTTGGGGATGGATGCCGATCCGCTGACTTCCACCGAACACATCCTGCTGTCGTCGATCTTGGCGCACCAGTGGCGTGAAGGCCAAAGCGTCCCGATCGCGAGTCTGATTCGCCTGATTCAAACGCCTCCGATCAAACGCATCGGCGTCGTCGACCTGGACTCGTTCATGCCGCCGAGCGAGCGGACCAAGTTGGCGATGAAGTTGAACAATCTACTCGCCTCCCCCGCCTTCGCGTCATGGCTGGAAGGCGAAGGACTCTCGATCGACAAGCTACTCTACACATCCGAGGGCAAGCCTCGGATGTCGATCTTGTCGATCGCTCATCTGAACGACAACGAACGCATGTTCTTTGTCACGATCCTGCTCAACGAGTTGGTCTCTTGGATGCGTTCGCAAAGCGGCACTGGTTCCCTGCGTGCGATGTTCTACATGGACGAAGTCGCGGGGTACTTTCCGCCGGTTTCCAAGCCGCCGAGCAAGCCACCGATGTTGACGCTTCTCAAGCAGGCGCGGGCGTTCGGACTCGGCATCACGCTCGCGACTCAAAACCCCGTCGATCTTGATTACAAAGGCCTCTCCAATATCGGCACGTGGTTTCTCGGACGTCTGCAGACCGAACGCGACAAGGCCCGAGTGCTCGAGGGCCTTGAAGGTGCTGCGGGCCAGAGCGGCCAGGCGTTTGATCGGGGCGAAATGGAACAGATTCTCGCCGGCTTGGGCAACCGCGTGTTTTTGATGAACAACGTTCACGACGGAGTCCCGGTCACGTTTCAAACGCGATGGGCGATGTCGTTCCTGGCGGGGCCGATCGCGCGAAAGCAAATCACAGACTTGATGGCCGAACGCAAGCAAGCGGGCGCCGATCGCCGCGAACAAGCCTCCGAGCCCATCGATCAGGAACCCGAAGCGCCCGAGCGACCCGTCGTTCCCAGCGGCGTCCGAGAGCGATTCCTCGGCGTGTCACAATCGCCGACCCGTGGTGCGAAGCTTGTTTACCGACCGGCACTGTACGGCGAAGCTTCGATGCACTTTGTCCGAGCGAGCGCGAAAGTGGACCACTGGATCGACACCAAGCGGATGCTCCGTTGCGGAAGCGGATTGCCCAAAGACGTTTGGGAGAGCGCCGAACCGGTGTCACCGGAGAGCGAGATCTTGGACGATCCGGACGAGGACTACGTCTTCAGCGAATTGCCTGACGAGTTGACCAGCAAAACCAAACTCCGGTCGTTCAAGACCCAATTGAAGGACTACTTGTACCGCCACTGCTACATGACGCTCTACAAGTGTCCGGGGTTGACCGGTTACGCCCCCGGCGGTGGAACCGAAGCCGAAGCGCGAGTCTATTTTCAGCAGCAACTCCGCGAGAAACGCGATATCCAAACCGAGAAGCTGCGAGACAAGTACGAAAAGAAAATGGACTCGCTCGAGAAGAAGATTCGCACTGCCGAAGATCGTGTGCAACGCGAGGAATCGCAATACGGTCAGGCCAAATGGTCATCGATCCTGTCCGTCGGCAACTCCATTCTCGGCGCCTTCGTCGGAGGTCGACGGGGCGGCGTGATGACGGCGGCCCGCGGAGTCGGACGTGCGTCGCAGCAAAAGGACGACGTACGTCGGGCTGAAGATGCACTCGAGTTACTGCATGATGATATGGAGGAACTCGAAAAGGAGCTAAAAACGGAGATCGAAGAACTTGCCGAGGCATGCGACCTGGACAACATTGAGTTGGAGCCGACGGAAATCCCGCCCCGCAAGAGCGATCTTAAAACGGAAGACATCGCGATCCTTTGGACGCCCTGGCAAGTTGATTCCACCGGGATCGCCTCGCCGCTGTTTGACCTGGCAACCGATCCACGCTGATTCGAGAAAACAATGAAAGACTTCGCGATGATTCCAACGGATGACGAATTGGCCGCATTGGAGCGCGACCTGAGTTTTCATCCCACCCTGAATACAAAACCGGCCGTGCTGACCCAGGATCAAATCCAGCACTTCAACGACCGTGGCTACGTCGCGCCGCTGCCGATCTTTCAAGACTCCGAAATCGCCGACGTCCGCCAGTACTTCGATGACCTGCTCAAGGAGGTGACGGCCAAGGGAGGCGACAGTTACTCGATCAGTTCGGCGCACCTGAAGTATGGGCCGGTGTATGACCTCTTGAAAGATCCTCGAATCGTCGATCCGGTCGCCGATTTGCTTGGTGACAACGTGATCGGCTGGGGCTCCCATTTCTTTTGCAAAATGCCGGGCGATGGAAAAGCCGTGGCGTGGCACCAGGACGCGAGTTACTGGCCGCTGTCACCGAGCAAAGCGGTCACGGTATGGCTCGCGATCGATGATGCCGATCAGGAAAACGCTTGCATGAAGTTCATCGCCGGTTCGCACACGAAGGGCCACATGACCTATCGTCCGAGCGACTCCGCGGAGCACAACGTTCTCAATCAAACGATCGAGAATCCCGAGCAATACGGCGAGATGGTTTACGATCCGCTTCGCGCCGGCCAGTGTTCGATCCACGCCGATTTGTTGCTGCATGGAAGCGAAGCGAATGAATCAACTCGCCGGCGCTGTGGACTGACGCTGCGATATTGTGCGGCGGATGTCCGCGCCGATTTGGGTTGGAATCAAAAAGGCGTGCACGTGCGTGGCAGCGACGTTGGCGGTCACTGGTCGAACCTTTCTCGGCCCGCTTAGCCGAAGGAAGACGGCTTGGGTATCGCGAACGAGCTCGCGAGCTAGTGCTGCGGGAACGAATTGATCTT